>JAUNLE010000084.1 GCA_030532415.1 Coriobacteriia bacterium
AATTTACCTTCTTTGCTAATCATCCCGATATTGTTGACGATAATTTCAGACGCTATCTTGAGAACCGTTTACGCGATTCCTTTGATTTTACCGGTACCCCAATTATTTTGAAGTTTAGAAGAAAAGATTAAGGTAATTTTTGATGCAAGCTTACCTAGCACCTTTACTTATTTCGTGCCTTGTAACCTATCTGATCTGCGCCATTCCCTTTGGTATGATTTTTTCAAAATACTTCGGGAAACATAAGAATTTGCAATCCGTAGGTTCTGGAAACATTGGTTTTACCAATGCAGCGCGCGTCAACGGAGCAAAAGTGGGTATTCTTACCCTTCTTTTTGATGTGCTCAAAGCATTTATCTCAGTAAAGTTTTCATGGTTTTTACTTGCATCAATGAGCTCAACTGAATATATGGCACTCAGGAGTCCTGCCTTAATTTGGATGCTTGCCTTGGTGTACGTGTGCGCAGTATTTGGCCACGTCTTTTCAGTCTATTTAAAATTTCATGGCGGAAAAGGCATTGCCGTGGGACTTGGTGGCTCACTTGCCTTCATCCCGCTTACAGGGCTTTCAATTTTAGCTGTCTTTATCATAGTAGTGCTGATAAGCAAGTATGTTTCCCTAGGCTCAATCAGTGCAGCTCTAGGGCTTGTTCCCTTCGGGCTTATCTATGCACATGAGCCACGATACCTTCTCCTACTTGCTCTCATATCACTGACGGTAGTTTGGGCACATAGGACAAATATAAAGAAACTTTTAGCAGGAAACGAAAGTAGAATTCATCTAGAGAAAAAGAAAGAATAGGCTTATGCGAGTAGCAGTTATTGGTTCTGGTTCATGGGGTACAGCAGTTGCTGGTCTTTTAGGGGAGAAGGGCAATGAGGTGCGCCTTTGGGCCCGCAGAAAGGCCTTGGCCGATGCAATCAATACCGAGCATCGAAATCCTGACTACTTAAGTTCGTATACCTTAAGTGAAAACATTAGTGCAAGTTCCGATTTTGCTTGGGTCCTCGATTCGGTAGAAGTAATTGTTATGGTCGTTCCTTCGTACAGCATACGATCGGTAGCAGAAGAAATGAAAGCTTTCGTTTCACCAGATACTCCTATCGTAGTTCTTACGAAGGGAATTGAGAAAACAACCAGCCTTATCTTGACCGATGTACTCGCTGAAGTTTTAGGTAACAACAATCGTATGGCTGCCTTATCTGGTCCAAATCATGCAGAAGAAGTCTCACGTAAAAAGCCAACAGCTGCAGTCGTTGGAGCTCAAGACCCACACATAGCAAAAATGATCCAAGAGCTCTTCTTCACCGATTATTTTAGAATGTATACCTCCGATGACCTTTTAGGTGTCGAAATTTTAGCGGCGGCAAAAAATATTATCGCAATTGCCGTTGGTATTAACGTAGGTCTTGGCTTTGGAGATAATGCGAGCGCCCTGCTTATGACAAGAGGTTTAGCAGAGATATCTCGTCTCATCAAGAAGCTTGGCGGAAATCCTCAAACAGCCATGAGTCTTGCCGGCATGGGCGATTTAATTACCACTTGTATTTCAGAAAATTCTAGAAACCGTACCTTCGGTTACGCATTTAGCCAAGGTGAATCTCTTGAAGACTATCAAAAGCGTCGCCACATGGTGGTAGAAGGCGCAAATGCAGTTATCTCGGTGCGCGAGCTTGCTCACAAGCATGGTGTAGAGGTGCCAATTACCGAGGCAGTCTATCAAGCTTTGTATGAGGATAAAGATATAGAAGAGCTTATTTCTGCCTTGTTTAGTCGAGCTCCTCGTGACGAATTTTATGGTTTATAGGCAACACAGCATCAAGGAGGCTTTTCAATGTTTTCTGACATTAAGATAGCGCCGTCAATTCTATCTGCCGACTTTTCCAAACTTGGAGAAGAAATAAGAATGATTGATGAGGGCGGGGCAGACTTCGTTCATCTTGATGTTATGGACGGGCATTATGTTCCAAATCTTACCTTTGGTCCTCCGGTAATAAAGAAGCTCAGAAAGCTTACGCAAAAAGTTTTCGATGTACATTTAATGATTGAAAATGCAGAAGAGAGTTTTCAGGATTACATTGATGCAGGTGCCGATATTTTAACCGTACATTACGAGGCGGTCGTACACCTTCATCGACTCGTCCATGCAATTAAAGATGCAGGGGTTAAAGTAGGCGTTTCGCTTAATCCGGCAACTCCAGTCTATGTTTTAGAAGAAATTCTGCCCGATTTAGATTTAGTTCTCTTAATGTCGGTTAATCCTGGATTTGGTGGTCAACGTTTTATTGAATCGAGTGCTCAAAAAACGGCAAAGCTCGTAGCGCTTGCACAAGAACTTCATGCAAATCCTTTGATTGAAATTGATGGTGGTATTTCTGAGAAGACTGCTCACCTGGTAAGCTCACAGGGCGCTGATGTTTTGGTAGCTGGCTCGGCAGTCTTTGGCGCTGTAGATCCAAAAGCTGCCATTGCTGCTATTAGAGAAGATGGAAAGAAGTTTTAGATGCGTGAAGTTTACCTTGATCAAGCAGCTTCAATGCTCATGATTAAGCCTGCGATAGATGCTTTGAAAGATTATTACGAAAAAGCTTGGGCTGGTGCTAACGCAAATTCACTTCACAGTTATGGAAGAAAGAATGCGCAAGCTTTTGAAGGTGCAAGAAAACAGATTGCACAAGCGCTTGGAGCACACAGGCCAAGTGAAATTATTGTGACCGGCGGTGGTACTGAATCGGATAATTTTGCCCTTTTAGGGCTCGCGCAAGCTCAACGACAGAAGGATAAAAAACGCAACAAGGTAATCATGTCGAATTTTGAGCATGAAGCGGTATCGCAAAGCTCACTTCCCTTAAAAGCGCTTGGTTTTGAAGTGCAAGAAGTCCAGTGTGATGCATATGGATTTATACAAGCAAGCGCACTTGAAGAGATGTTAGATGAAGAAGTTGCCCTCGTTTCGATTATGCTTGTCAACAATGAGCTTGGTACAGTTCAAGATGTAGCAAGGCTTGCAAAGCTTGCCCATGCTTATGGAGCTAAGTTTCATACCGACGCGGTTCAAGGTTTTTGCCATGTTCCGTTTAATGCCGAAGAGTCTGGCGTGGATGCCGCAAGTGTAACTGCTCACAAAATTGGTGGACCAGTTGGCATTGGCGCTCTTTATGTGCGCAGAGGTACGGCAATTACCCCATTTTTATATGGTGGGGGACAAGAGCACGGTAAGCGTAGTGGCAGCCTCGATGTAGCAGGACTTTTAGCCTTCGGTGCAGCGGCAGAGTATCAAAGCAAACATTTCGAAGAAAATTACCAAAAGATTAGCAAAACTTCAAAGCTTATATACGAGCGTTTACTTGCACACCCTGACTTGTTTGAAAGAACGCTCACACCAGTTGAAGGCAGGCAGTATCATCCAGGATATGTCAGTATATTCTGTAAAACCAAGCTTTCTTCGCACGTGCTTTTGGCCCTCGATGAGAAGGGCTTTTATGTGTCTGCTGGTTCAGCTTGTCATGCTTCGTCGACTGAAGGCTCTCATACTTTAGTGGCAATTGGAGCTAGTGCCAAACAAATGCAGTCTGTGATGAGGATTACCTTTGATGAACGCTTGAGCGAAGACGATGCTCAGGCCTTTTGTGATGAGCTCATTTCCTTGTGCCAAGCATAAGCTATCGTTTGTAAGGAGCAATTATGGTATTGATTAACTGTCATACACATACGGCCTATTCGGGTCATGGAAGTGGCACGATACTTGAACATGCCCAGGCAGCCTTCGAGGCAGGAATTGATACCTTTTGTTTTACTGAACACATGCCGCTTCCTGCCTCAATTGATCCAACGTGTAAGTTTTCAATTCGACCAGAACTCGTTGAGAGCTATTTTGCAGAAATTGAAGAGGCTCGAAAACGCTTTCCTAGCGTGCATTTTGTTCGAGGTTTTGAGGCAGATTGGTACGAGGGGGCAGACGAATATCTTACGCGTTATATGCCCCAGGTCGAGCTCGTTTTAGCCTCGCTGCATATGTTAAACGGCTGGCTATTTGATAGTCCAAAAGAACTCGAAAGTTGGGAGCGCAAAAACGTCAATGAGGTGTATGAGGAGTATTTTTCTACCTGGTTAGAAATGGCGACTTCTTCGTATAACTTCAACATCTTGTCTCATCCCGATCTTATAAAGAAGTTTGGACATAGGCCAAGTTTTGATGAACGAGCTTTTTATAAAGACATTGCAAAGGTAGTTGCTCAAACTGATAGACGCATTGAAATTTCAACAGCTGGTCTGAGGGCTCCCGTTAAAGAGATGTATCCAGGACCTATCTTTTTAGAAGAGTTATGTAAGGCGGGGGTTCCCTGCGTTATTTCTACCGACTCACACCATATCGATCAAGTGGCATATCAGTTATCCGAGGCATATGCTTATGCACGCACAATAGGATACACATCGATA
>JAUNLE010000012.1 GCA_030532415.1 Coriobacteriia bacterium
GATTTGGCGGCTTGGTTTAAAGATCCGCGTTTTGCAACACCTTGTAAAAGTGAAACGGTTCCACGACCAAAGGTTCCCGGAAGATTCGAGGTTTCTTGTCCAATAGAGAGTTTAATAGTTACATCGAGGTCTTTATAATCTTTTACTGCCATGTGCTTTTCCTTCTGTAGTAAGTGAGCTATCTTTTATCGAATATTGCCTTATCTGCTTCAAAAAAGAGTGCTATGGTTCCAGGACCTGAATGCGCGCCAATAATTGGATCGACATAATCGATGATAGGTTCGTGTGTGAACGTATAACGGCTTTTAAGTGTGTCGATTACAAATTCCGCATCCTGCCTTGAATCTCCGTGAGTAATAACAATCTGCTGTTCTTCTTTTGGCTCATTTGCGTACTTATCAAACTTTTCGGCAAGTGAAAGTAAAGATTTTTTCCTTCCTCTAACGTTATGAATAGGTATTAATTCGCCCTTGTAATTTACGTTTAAGACGGGCTTAATATTCAAGGCATTTGCTGCAAAAGCCTTAGTTCCGCTAACACGACCACCGCGTTTTAAGTACTCAAGGCTTTCAACGGTAAACCAATGAGAAATATTGTTCTTAAGTTCTTCAGCATAGCGAACGCAGTCTTCTATTGAAGCACCGCTTTCACGTTTCTGGGCTACCTTGAGGACGAAAAGTCCAAAGCCTCCTGATGCTGCACAGGAATCCACCGCGTAAAACTTCTGATGAGGATACTTTTCAACCATTTCCCTGCCAGCGCTTCTTACCGCATCATAGGTACCAGACAAACCTGTCGAAAAGCCAAGATACAAGACATCTTTTCCCTTATCAAAGGCTTCTTGCAAATAATTGTGTATATTTTCCAATATTGGTAGTGATGTACTAGCCTTTGCACCACCGCGCATTCGTTCATAAAATTCATGCGTACTTTGGTCAGGAGCCTCTTCGTTGTGTACCAGCTCTTCGTTATCTACGTAATACACCAAAGGTATCCGACGGATATCATAGTGTTTTACTAGGCTAAGCGGCAGATTAGCAGAAGAATCGGATAAAATAGTAAAATTCATTGTTGCTCCCACATAAAATATAATGTTAAATTATCTTCTCACTTAAAGATAATCTCAAAATATTATATTATTTCTACAGTAGATAAATCAAGTATTGAAATTTTATAAATGTCTTTTAAGCTGCATCTTTTATGTTGATAAATTATGGAGCTCTATTTTGTAATGATTGATGAAGAAGGATCCCTGTCATTTATCTTCCTACTTAGTATACAATAAGAAAAATTCCAGCTTCAGGGGTAAAAATGAATTATTCAAAACAGCGTGAACTTATACTTACTATTATCCAAAATACTCGCAGCCATCCAACGGCCGAGGCTATTTTTGCAAAAGCACAAGAATCTATGCCAAGCATTGGTATGGCTACCATTTATCGCAATCTCAATCTTTTGGTTGACACAGGAAAAATCAAACGTATTTCTATTCCAAATGAAGTAGACAGATACGATGATGCCCGAATAGATCACGATCATGCTCTGTGTATAAAATGCGGGAAAATGTTTGACGTCTTTATTTCATCAGACAAAAAAGATGCCTTACTTATTGGAGAAGAGTTACCTTGCGATTTCCAAATTAAAGAGGCCAACTTTATGATTTACGGTTATATGTGGTGACTGTGTAAACGACAAAAAGTAAGCGTAAAGAATATGTGCGTAATTTGCTACACTTTCATAACACCATACGTATTTAAATGAGAGCGAGGAATGAGTCAGCATGGCTTTTTACTACCCAGAAGAGTCTTATACATTTTCTGAATATCTTTTGGTTCCTGGTTATTCATCGAGTGATTGTCGACCTGAAAACGTTGATTTAAAAACTCCTTTAGTTAAATTTAAAAAAGGTGAAGAACCTCGTATTTCTCTAAATATCCCTATGACAAGTGCAATTATGCAAGCAGTCAGCGGTGAAAAGATGGCTGTTGCGCTTGCGCAAGAGGGTGGCATTTCCTTTATTTATGGATCGCAAAGTGTAGAAGATGAAGCGGCAATGATTGCGCGCGTTAAATCTTTTAAGGCGGGTTTTGTAGTATCCGACGTGAATTTAACGCCTGATTTAAACCTTGCTGATGTGCTTGAACTTCGTGCTCAAAGTGGTCACTCAACCATGCCTGTTACCCATGACGGAACTCCTAACGGAAAACTCTTAGGTATTGTAACGAGCCGCGACTATCGTGTATCACGCCTCGATAAAAATACGAAAGTCTCGGAAATTATGACACCATTCGAGAAGCTTATTTATGGTGAAGATGGCATTAGCTTATCTGAGGCAAACGACTTGATTTGGGAGCACAAACTCAATCAACTTCCAATTATTGATAAAGACCAAAACCTCGTTTCTTTAGTTTTTAGAAAAGACTACGATACGCATAAGAACAATCCTCGAGAAATCTTGGACGAGAAAAAGCGCTACATTGTTGGTGCCGGAATCAATACGCGCGACTATGCAGAGCGTGTACCTGCGCTTATAGAAGCTGGTGCTGATGTTTTATGCATCGATTCATCTGAAGGCTTTAGCGAATGGCAAAAACTTACCCTTGACTGGATTCGTGAGCACTATGGCGATTCGGTCATGGTAGGTGCTGGAAATGTTGTTGATGCAGAAGGCTTCAGATTTTTAGCAGAGGCAGGCGCCGACTTTATTAAGATTGGTATTGGCGGCGGTTCTATCTGCATTACCCGTGAACAAAAAGGTATTGGCCGCGGACAAGCTTCAGCAGTACAAGATGTTGCAAAAGCACGCGACGAATATTTCGAAGAGACTGGCGTTTATATTCCAATCTGCTCTGACGGCGGCATTGTGTATGACTACCACATGACGCTTGCACTTGCTATGGGTGCCGACTTTTTAATGCTCGGTCGTTATTTTGCACGTTTTGATGAATCTCCAAGCAATCGTGTTTCGGTAAACGGAACCTACATGAAGGAATACTGGGGTGAAGGCTCTGCTCGTGCACGCAACTGGCAGCGCTATGATTTAGGCGGCAACAAAAACAAGCTTTCATTCGTTGAAGGTGTTGACTCCTATGTTCCGTACGCAGGTTCTATGCATGATGGAGTAGATGTTTCACTCGCTAAAATTAAGTCAACGATGTGTAACTGTGGAGCGCTTACCATAGAAGAATTACAGCAAAAAGCAAAACTTACCCGTGTTTCTGCTACCTCAATTGTCGAGGGTGGAGCCCACGATGTTTTACTCAAGGACAAAACTGAGCATTTCGAGAATTCATTTCGCTCTTAACAGCTAAGTTTGTTTACAATATTCTAAACGTCATGCCCAGGCATATGTTTGCTTGGGCATTTTTTTCTAATCATGTGCAAGAAGGGAATGTCATTTGGTGATGAGCGAATATCCAGCATATAACCCTCAAGAAATTGAAGAAAAATGGCAAAAGATCTGGGATGAAACTGGCATTTATCAGGTTGAAAACAACCATGACAAGCCAAAGAAATACATTTTAGAGATGTTTCCGTATCCATCTGGCGATCTTCATATGGGTCATGTGCGCAACTATACCATTGGAGATGCAGTTGCGCGTCAAAATAGAATGCAAGGATTTGATGTTTTGCATCCAATAGGATGGGATGCCTTCGGTCTTCCTGCAGAAAATGCTGCCATTAAGCATAAGACGCATCCCGCAAAATGGACTTACGCCAACATTGAAACCCAGCTTGCGTCCATGAAACGCATGGGCTTTTCCTATGATGAAGAGCGCATTGTTCGTACTTGTGATGAAGAATACTACAAATGGGGCCAGTGGATCTTCACCAAGTTTTATGAAAGAGCTTTGGTGGAACGCCGCACCTCTTCGGTTAACTGGTGTCCTCATGATGAAACCGTACTTGCAAATGAACAGGTTATCGATGGTAAGTGCTGGAGATGTGGTAGTGAAGTAGAAAAGCGCGATCTAGCTCAGTGGTATTTCAAAATTACCGAATATGCTCAAGAGCTCCTAGACGATATCGATCAGCTGGAAGGTTGGCCAGAACCAGTAAAGCAAATGCAAGCAAACTGGATTGGCCGCTCTGAAGGCTTTAACGTTGACTTTACGCTTTGCAACTTAGATGGCAGTCCAAGTGACTCTAAAATCACGGTGTTCACAACGCGCCCTGACACCCTTTTTGGTGCAAGCTTCTTTTTGCTTGCCCCTGAAAACGAGCTGGTAGAAGACCTTGTTGCAGGCCTTCCGGTAGAAGAAGAGGTACGTGCCTACAAAAAGGCAGCAGCTAAAAAGTCCTCTATTGAGCGCCAAAAAGACTCTAAAGAGAAAACGGGTGTTAACACCGGACGTTTTGTGATTAACCCCATTAATGGTGCAAAACTTCCTATTTTTGTTGCCGACTACATTTTGACCGACTATGGTACGGGCGCAGTTATGGCAGTACCATCAGGCGATCAAAGAGACTTCGACTTTGCTCGTGCATTTAATCTTCCTATCATTCCTGTTGTCTTAGAAAAAGATGACCCAATGTATGAGGAACTTAAGGATGAAAAAGAGTCAAAAATCACTTCAGTAGATTGGGATGCGCCTTATGAAGCTGAAGGTTACTTGGTTCAATCTGGTGAATTTACCGGACTTAAAGGTGGAAAACATTCTGAAGCGGTCGAAAAGATTGCAGACTATTTAGAATCAAAGGGTCTTGGGCAAAGAGCAGTTAACTTCAAGCTTCGCGACTGGCTCATTTCCCGTCAGCGTTACTGGGGAAACCCAATACCTATGATTTATTGTGACGAACATGGATACGTTCCTGTACCTGAAGAAGACCTTCCAGTTCTGCTTCCAAAAGATATTGATTTAGCTGCCGGAGAAACGCTTGCAGATAAAGCCGACTTTTATGAGACTGTCTGTCCGATTTGTGGCAAGCCTGCAAAGCGTGAAACGGATACCATGGATACCTTCACCTGCTCTTCATGGTATTTCTTGCGCTATACCGATGCAAACAATTCTAAGAAGATTTTTGATTCTAAAGACGCGAATCGTTGGATGCCAGTAGATCAATATATTGGTGGTATTGAACATGCCATTTTGCACCTCTTGTATTCACGCTTCTTTGTAAAAGCCTTAAGAGACATGGGTCTTTTAGATTTTGACGAGCCATTCTTAAATCTCCTAACCCAAGGCATGGTTAAGGATGAACACGGCGATGTTATGTCTAAATCAAAAGGAAACGTAGTAGCCCCAGAAACCGTGCTTCCTCAATTTGGTGCCGATACGCTGCGCGCCTATGTGCTCTTTATTGCTCCACCAGATAAGGACTTTGATTGGCAAACCGAAAGCGTACAAGGAATGTATCGTTTCTTAAATCGCGCTTGGCGCCTTGTGTATGATCTGATGGATGGCGTGCCAGCTCATGCCCATGAAGCGCTTGATCTTGACAGTCTTGGCAAAGCTGAAGGTATTTTGTTTAGAGAGATGCACCGCACGCTTGCTAAATGTAGCCACGATTTCGAGCGCTCTCAATTCAACACGGCAATTTCAGCCTTGATGGAACTGGTGAACGTGGGCCATGAATATGTAAGTAAGGTCGACACGCTTAAGCGAAATCATGCGCTGTGCAGCTTAGTTGCGCATAATCTTGTCTTGGCGCTTGCACCTATTGTCCCTCATTTTTCTGAAGAACTTTATCATGTGGCGCTCGGTCATGATGAAAGCGTGCACCTCCAAGCATGGCCTTTGTTCGATGAACATCTCGCGCTTGCCGATGAAATCGAGCTTCCAATTCAGGTAAACGGTAAAGTTCGTGCAAAAATTAGTGTTGCTCTTGATGCTGATGATGAGATTGTTAAGAAGCAAGCTCTTGAGGCACTAGAAGGCAAGGTAGACGAGAAGACTATTAAAAAGGTTATTGTAATCAAAAATAAAATTGTCAATATTGTTGCAGGCTAAGCTGGCAGGAGAACTGAGCTACAAAAGAAAGGTGGCACTTTTATGACGGATGAAGATTTACTCCCACATATATCTAACCCCGACTACGAGGGTTCTGCCATATTAAGAGCAACCTTAACGGGGGATTTAGATCGCGTAATGGAAATCATTGAAAGTGCGCGTGAATTTATACGAACCCAGCATATAGATCAGTGGCTTGATGGTTACCCAAGTGAAGCCGATATTGTCCATGATATTGAAAATGGCTGGTCTTACGTGCTTGAAAATGCTGATAAAGAGATTGTAGGTACTGAAGCGGTTTCTTTTGATGGCGAGCCTTTATATGACAAAGTATATGACGGAGCATGGGAGTACGAAGGCCCCTTTGCTGTGGTGCATCGCTTAGCTAACGATCCAAAGCTGCATGGCCAGGGCTTTTCGGGTCTCTTGTTTGCAGGAGCAGAAGCGCTGGCAATTGCTCGTCACGTAAGAATTATGCGCGTGGACACCCATCCAGGAAACATCCCCATGAGGCGCGCCTTAAGAAAGGCTGGATACAAGCGCATTGGCAAAATTAGACTGGAGAAAGGTGTGGAAGCAGGCCAAGAACGCATAGCGTTTGAAAAGTATATTGCAGGGGGAGAAGACGAGGACAAACCTACAGAAACTGCACAATAATTTTGTTTGCTTGCGAGTATAGGTAGTTTTAGTTATCATAATTAGAGGTAACTTTAGTTACCAAACTAACTGTAACAATTAAGAGACTTCAAAAGAAGTGGAGGCCTTGTCTCCGCTTCTTTTTATTCTCCGGTGAATTTTAGGAGTTGTTCGCGTGACAAATCAAGAGTTGCGAGAAAACATACTTGCCCAACTCGAAGGTGAAGCAGTCAATCATGATTTGGATATTGTCGAGCTTGAAATAGTTGGCGCAAGCAAAGCTCCTATTATCCGCGTTTATATTGACAAGCTTGATGGCGAAGGTATTAGCATAGACGAGCTTGTTGTACAAAACAAATGGATTAGTGAACTAATAGAAGCTATTGATCCGTTTGCAGCATCGTATGAGCTTGAAGTTTCGTCTCCGGGAATTGATAGACCACTTCGTCGTCCGCAGGATTTCATCAAACGCGTTGGTGAAGATGTGGACTTACAAACAAATAATTATGAGGGCCGCAAAAAATGGAGCGGCAAACTCATTGAAGCAAATGATGAAACTTTTAGCTTAGAGGTAGATAAAAAGAAAGAAACGTTTAGCTATGCCGATATCAAAAAGGCAAGACTAAAAGCAAAAATTGACTTTGGCACATCCAAAGGGAAGGGAAAGTAAAACACATGGCTTCAGAACTTGTTGATGCTTTGCTCGCTCTTGCTCAAGAGAAACATATAGATGAACTTTATTTACTCGACCAACTTGAGCAGGCTTTGGCAAAAAGCTACGAGTCAATTTTGATGTTAGAAAACGAAGCTCGCGTTACGATTGATCGTGCCTCAGGAAGAATTTATGTCTATGAATTGCGTCCAGTAGGAGAGCGCAATCCCGAGACACTTGATTACGATGAATATGAAGAGGTAGATATTACTCCTCCAGATGTTTCGCGTATTGCAGCACAAAATGCAAAGGCGGTCATTTCACAGATTGTTCGCGAAGCGGGACGCCGACAAATTTATCAGGAATTCTCAGGTAGAACGGGCGATTTAATTACGGGTACAGTTTTACAAACAACCCCCGACTTCACCATCGTTAAAATTCGTGATGGCGTAGAAGCTGAACTTCCGCACTACGATCAAAAGCGCCATCCCGATGAACCTTACGAAAAACCAGTTGGCGAATACTATCAGCACAACCAAAGACTTAAGGCAATTATTATTAGCGTGCGTGATGCCAAAGCTATGATTGACGATAAGGGCCGACCTGTTCGTGGTGAAAATTCTCGTCCTCCAATCATCATTTCGAGAACTCATCCCGACCTTATTCGCCGCTTATTTGAACTAGAGGTTCCAGAAATATACGACGGTGTTGTTGAAATTAAGTCGGTAACACGTGAGCCTGGCGCTCGCTCTAAAATAGCAGTCTACTCGCAAGATCCTCATCTCGATCCAGTAGGTGCTTGCGTTGGTCCTAAGGGCTCTCGCGTGCGCATGGTTGTAAATGAGCTTCGTGGCGAGCGCATTGACGTCATACAGTGGAATGAAGATCCACATATATATGTTGCAAATGCGCTTTCACCTGCAAATGTGCATTCCGTTTTAATTGATGCAGAAAACCAATACGCAACCGTAATCGTTCCAGACGACCAACTTTCATTAGCGATCGGTAAAGAGGGTCAAAATGCCCGCCTAGCTGCTCGTTTAACTGGTTGGCATATTGACATTAAGCCATTTTCTCTTGCACAAAATATTTTGGCAGCTGATATGTCCTTGATGGATGATGAAGAACTTGAAGACGGCGAGCTTGATCAGCTTTGTATTTATGTTTCTGAAGATGGAATTCGCTGTCGCAATCACGCGCGTCCTGGATCACAATACTGCGGAGTACACGATCCAGAAGGAGAGAGCTTGATTTAATGGCTCAAAAAATTCCTCACCGTATGTGCGTTGCTTGTCAACACAGTAAGCCGCGCAAAGATTTAGTCCGCTTTTATAAGGACAATGAAGGCGAACTGAAAATTGATATAAAAGGCACGAAATCAGGTAGAGGAACTTATCTTTGCTGGTCGTTGGATTGTTTTGATAGTGCGCTTGCAAAGCACAGCTTTTCTCGTTCGCTTAAAGCGAACTATAAAGTGAGTGATGCCCAAGCGTTGAGAAATGAGTTTGTTGAAGCTCTTCGTGCAAAAGATGCGAACTTGAGCGCACAAGAGTTATAGGGAAGGATATATTTATATGGCAAAAATGCGTGTTCATGAACTCGCAAAAGAGTTTGGACTGTCGTCTAAAGAGATGCTCGAAAAACTTGCTGAGCTCAAAATTCCGGCAAAAAATCACGCATCTACGCTTGAAGAAGCCTATATCGATATGGTCCGCTCCAAGCTAAAACCTCTTTTGCAAGAAAATGCAGATGAAATAGAAGCTCAAAAAGAGCAAGAAGCCAAAAAGAAGGCTGAAGAAGAAGCTCAAGCGAAAATTCAAGCTGAAAAAGAACGACTCGAGGCTGAAGAGCGCGCTAAACTTAGACGTGAAGAAGAAAAACGTCGTCGCAAGGCAGCAGAAGAACAAGAGCGCTTAGCTGAAGAAGAGCGACGTAAAAAAGAAGAACAAGAAGCCAAAGAAGCTGAGAAGCATCGAGTTAAAGATACCGCTCCTGTTCACGGAAAGTCCTATAATTCGCTTATAGAGCAAATTAGGGAAGAACAAAAGCGCCTTGCTCAAGAAAAACAAGAAGCAGCTCAGGCAAAACAAGCTCAAAAACAAGCAAAAGAATCTCAGAATCAGAACCTAAAACAAAAAGAGAAAAAACAAGAGCCTGCTTTACCAGAACAAAAAGCTCCTGCGCAAGAGGCTTCTGAAGAAACAAGACAAAACAAAGCAGCGCAGGGCGCAGCTCAAGCTCAAAAGCGTGTTCAAGAAAGTGCTTCTCAGCCATCTCAAACAGAGCGTAAAAAGAAAAAGGGAAGAAACGCCCAAAATCAGGCTCAAAATGATCAAGAGATGACGAAGAAGGCAAGAAAGCCAAAGCGTCAGCGCTACGAAGAAGAAGATGAAGCTTACTTCAAGCAAGAAGTACAAAGTTTCCAGCGAGATAAAGTACTCGCAGAGGCTCGTGCAGCTGTTGAAGAGGCAAGTCGTGAAGAAAATCTTGGTCGTCGTAAAAAGCGTAAAGAAAAGCGTGAGCGTGAGGCTGAAGAGCGTAGACACCAAGAGGCTATTGAGAAGGCAGTCCAGTCGGGTCTTGCGCCAGAAGATTACGATACCGTACAGGTTTCTGAAAACTCTACAGTTCAAGAACTTGCAGATAAGCTTGAAGTAAACGCAAACGATATTATCAAGCGTCTCTTTTTACTGGGCACCCCACTAACCTTAGCCCAATCGATGTCGACTGACTTAATCGAGCTCGTTGCCGACGATCTAGGTCGTAAGGTACAAGTTTTGACCCCAGAAGAAGAAAATTCCTTTAACTTTTATGACGATCCAAAGGATCTAGTTCCTCGCGCACCTGTTGTAACGGTTATGGGACATGTTGACCACGGTAAAACATCGCTTTTGGATGCAATTAGAAATACGGGAGTTGCAGGCGGTGAAGCTGGAGGTATTACCCAGCACATTGGTGCTTCGCGCGTCATGATTAACAATCGTCAAATTACCTTTGTCGATACTCCGGGACACGAGGCGTTTACCGCAATGCGTGCTCGTGGAGCGAAGGTTACCGATATCGTAATTTTAGTTGTTGCCGCTGATGATGGCGTTATGCCACAAACTGTTGAGGCAATTAACCACTCAAAGGCTGCCGATGTTCCAATAGTGGTTGCAATCAACAAGGTTGACAAGCCCGAAGCTAATCCCGACCGCGTTAAGCAAGAGCTAACTGAACATGGCGTCATCCCTGAAGAGTGGGGTGGCGACAATATGTTTGTTGAAGTTTCTGCTAAAAAGCGTATGGGAATCGATGATTTGCTCGAGACTGTTTTGCTCCAAGCAGATGTCTTAGAGCTTAAGGCAAACCCCAATACCTTTGCATCGGGTTATGTACTTGAAGCGCAGCTTGATAAGGGTCGCGGTCCTGTTGCAACCATTCTTGTAACACGCGGTACCCTGAAGGTTGGAGATACCATCGTAGCAGGCACTTCTTATGGTCGTGTTCGCGCGATGATCGGTAACAATAACCAAACTTTTGATGAAATTAAGCCATCAGACCCAGCTGAGGTTTTAGGTTTAAATAACGTACCTCAAGCAGGTGATGAGTTTAGAGTATTCGAAGATGAGCGCGATGCGCGCAATCTTGCTGAAGAACGTGCCTTCAAACAAAGAATTGCTGAACAAGAGGCTCGTCAACATATGACTTTAGAGACACTCTTTGATTCTATGGGCAATGACAATATCAAAGATCTGAACTTAATTGTTAAGGCCGATGTTCAAGGTTCTATCGAGGCTTTGGCTGACTCACTTGCCAAGATGGATCAATCAGAAGTTAAGATCAATATCATCCACTCTGCTGTTGGTGGTATTACTGAAACCGACATTACCCTCGCAAGTGCTTCAGACGCCGTTATTATTGGTTTTGGTGTAAAACCACAGCCAAAGGCAAAGCAATTGGCTGAAAAAGAACATATCCAAATTAGGACCTATCGAGTTATCTATGATGCGATTGAAGAGATTAATGCAGCTCGCGTAGGTATGTTAAGTCCAGATTTGGTAGAACAAGACACGGGTATTGCAGAAGTTCGCGAAGTCTTTAGAGTTCCAAAAGTTGGAGCAATTGCAGGTTCTTATGTGATTGAAGGAGAAATTTCAAAAGAGGACCAGGTTCGTATTGTTCGCGATGGAACCGTTGTGTATGAGGGAGTCATTTCTTCTCTCAGACGCTTTAAAGACGATGTTCACTCAGTGCGATATGGATATGAGTGCGGTATCGGAGTACAGGGTTACCAAGACATTAAGGTTGGAGATCTTATCGAAGGCTATCGCATCGTAGAAGTTGCGAGAAGCGAATAAGAGCTCCTTGTATATAGAGAGTACCTAAGCATGAAACAAAATGAAACGAGCCACCGTTTAGGTGAAATTGCTCGAGAAAAAATTGCATCAATATTGATGTTTGAGATTTCAGATCCACGTTTAGATATGGTTACGGTTACCGAGTGTGAAGTTTCACTTGATCGCTCGGTATGCCATGTATATGTGAGCGCCGAGGAAGAGCGCTATGACGAGGTATTAGCAGGCTTGGAGTCTGCTAAGGGCCGCATTCGTTCAATTTTAGGCAAAAACTTAAAATGGCGAGTAACTCCAGAACTCTTCTTCCATATTGATAAAAGCGCAGACGAGGCTGAAAGAATTGCGAAGTCTTTACTCAATCGACCAGAGAGTCTTGATGTTGAGAAAGATGAGTCAGGTTATCCTATAGAGCCTTCAGAAGAAGACTAGATTGTAGGTATAAGTGGATAACAGCAAGCTTGTATCACTTAAAGATCGCTTGAGTCAGGCAAAAGAATTTATTGAGTCTGCTCAGCTTATAGCGATTTCAGGACACACAAATCCGGACGGCGACTGCATTGGATCGGGATTGAGTTTAGCGCACGCAATCAAGCATGCCTACCCTCATAAAGAGGTTCAAATGCTTGCTGCAGACGATAGTGACATTCCTCGTGCTATTCAGTTTTTGCCTGGTAGTAAGGATATAATCTGGGCAAGTAAGTACGAAAAAGACCCCGATCTTTTCATCAGTGTCGATACACCAAAACTTGAAAGACTAAGGAATTCTCAAGAGGTTTTTGAACGCTCAACGCTGCGCATAGCCTTCGACCACCATCCTGATTTTGAGGCTTTTGCCGACATTAATTTTGGTGATGCTTCCGCCTCATCGTGTTCAATCGTCTTAAGTCGTTTTTTTGAGGAACTTGATTTTGATTTGACTCAGGAAATGGCTGAATGTATTTATACCGGTTTAATAACAGATACAGGTCGCTTTCAGTATCAAAACACCAATGCAGAATCATTTGAAGTAGCAGCTAAGGCTATTAAAGCAGGCGTAAAACCTGATCTTGTATCCTTACATGTGTATCAGTCGCTGCGCTTAGAATATCTTCACCTTGAGGCCTTGGTTTTTGCTCGCACCGAACTCTTAGCCGATGGTTCCTTGGCATATAGCTACGTAAAAGACCAGGATTTTGAAGATACGGGAGCTACGAAAACAGAATCCGATGGACTTATCGATAGCATTCGTCGGGTAAACGGAGCAAATATTTGTCTTTTACTTCGCGAAAATACCTCAAAGGGCGAAGTACGAGGAAATCTTCGCTCCAAGACCGACTACGACGTTGCAAAAATTGCTCAAATTGTGGGAGGCGGAGGCCATAAGGCTGCAGCGGGTTTCCACACAAAGGGTAACTTGCAAAGTGTATTTGACGAACTCATTCCTGCTATTTATGAGATGCTGGGAAAAGATTCTTCAAAGCTTGTCAATCCTTTTGAGGACTAATTTTGAAGCGAGGTCAAAGTTCTTATTCCTGCTTGCTGGGAATTGATAAGCCCCTTCATATGAGTTCACATGATCTGGTGAATAAGGTCAGGACTATTTTTCAAGAAAAGCGTGTTGGCCATGCCGGTACGCTTGACCCCTTAGCCTCTGGCGTCATGATTGTAGGTGTCGGGCCAGCAACCCGTCTTTTGCAATACGTGCTTGCGCAAACAAAACGCTATACTGCTCGAATAAATTTTGGAGCACAAACCTCAACCGATGACATAGAAGGCGAAGTTATCAGAAGAGCTCCCTTACATGAAGCCTTATCTGATGAGCAGTATGCAAAGGACATTTTGCAAAGCTTTGAAGGACGCCTCATGCAAATGCCCCCAAATTTCAGCGCTATACATGTTGAAGGTAAGCGTGCATATGATCTAGCTCGTCAAGGCAAAAAAGTCGAACTTCAAGCCCGCGAGGTCGAAGTAAGTGAGGCTCGACTCGTAGGGATTTCCTCAGATGAACATGGCTTGTTTTGGCTTGTAGATTTTAACGTTTCAAAAGGAACCTATATTCGTTCGCTTGCTCGTGATATAGGACTTAAAACAGGCTCGGCTGCTCACCTTGGCTCGCTTATAAGAGAAGAGCTTGGAAGCGTGAATCTTAAGGATTGCATAAGCCTCGAAGAGCTTGCGCTGCTTGATAATCCAGAGGATGCCGCCCTTGATTTAAGACAAGTATTAGCTTTAGAGCGCTATGACTTAAGTCAAGAAGAGTTAGCAAAAGTTCAGGTAGGGGCTCTGCCACGTGATGCTTCTTTTGAAGGTATGAGAGCTTATTGTTTTGAGGATAAACTTTATGCGCTTGCTAAACTTGGGAACAAGCAAGTAAAAGCCTTGGCTTTTTTCCCACAAGGTGTTAAAGGAGTTTCACTGTGAACCAAGAGCTCATAGATCACGCACTGAAGGCTTTCAGTTTTACTAAGGGCTTGTCTCCAATTGTGTTCATGAACGATGAAAGCAAGCACGAATATATTGGTGATGCGGTTGTTAGTATTGGTGCCTTTGATGGAGTGCACCTGGGTCACCAATTCATTCTTGAACATATGATTGAATCTGCGCATAAGGCTAATTTACCTGCGGTTATTGTTACGTTTAATGTAGATCCCGATGAATATTTCAGAAATTCAGATCAGGTCATGAAGCTTGTAAGCAATCGCACTCGACACGTGATGCTTGCAAATCTTGGAGCAGACTATATCGTTTCGGTTAAGTTCACTCCAGAACTTGCCCAGCTTAGCCATAAAGAATTTTTTGAGGACTATCTTGGACGCTTTATGTCACTTCGACAAATTCATGTAGGCAATGATTTTAAGTTGGGCAAAGCTCGAAGTGAAGATATTAATACGATTAAAGCATGGGGAGAAGCTCGCAGCTGTGAAGTTTTTGCCTATGATTTGTTAACAAAATCGGGTGAAGTAGTAAGTTCATCGCGCATCAGAGAAGCATTGCTCGACGCGCGTTTAGATGAGGCTAACAGTCTTTTAGGCCGACCTTATACCGTAATTGGTACGGTTATTCATGGGCGTGGTGCAGGACGAACCTTTGGTCTTCCTACAGCAAACATCTCGCTTGACCAAGGATTCTTATTTCCTGCCGACGGCGTGTATGCAGGGCTTGTTCAGGTTGATGAAGAAATATATCCTACGGCGATTAATGTCGGAATTCCACCAACCTTTCAAGACGAAGAAAAGCTCGCCCGACTTGAACTTTACATTTTAGGTTTTGACGATGATATTTATGGTCATATAGTCAAGGTGGCCTTCGTAAACTATATTCGCCCCTTAGTAACATTTGAAAACAAAGAAGAACTTATTAGGATAATCACACAAGATATTGAGATAACGAAAGATCTATTAGGAGCACACGCACTCGACTTGATGTAAGGAAGTCATGGTATGGCGCGCATAGCAGATGAGGATATTAATGCGGTTCGAGAAGCAAGTGACCTGCTTGCTGTCGCTGCTGAAACTGTAGTCTTAAAACAGCGTGGTGGAGAATTTTGGGGAAACTGTCCATTTCATGATGAAAAAACGCCATCGTTTAAGATAAATCCGCAAACTCAGCTTTGGCATTGTTTTGGCTGCTCACAGGGCGGCGATATATTTAAATATATTATGATGCGCGAAAACTTGGACTTCGTAGATTCCGTTAGATACCTTGCAGAACGTGCCCATATCGAACTGCATGAAGCGCAAGGTGCTGCTCGTTCAAAAGGAACAAGCAGACAAAGACTCATGGCAGTGCTTAAGGCAAGCATGGATTTTTATCATCTGCAGCTCTTAAAAAATTCGGACAGCAAAATTGATGAGGCGCGAAACTATTTAAGTACCAGGGGCTTTGGTCTTGAAGTGTGCAAGCGCTATTATCTAGGTTATGCGCCCGGTAACAATGCGCTTACAAGCTACCTTACTCAGCAAGGCTTTAGTGCACAAGAAATGATTGAAGCAAATGTTGCGATCAGAAGCAAGGGGAGCATACGCGACCGCTTTTATCACCGCATTATGTTTCCCATCTTCGATGAATTTTCTAATCCCATAGCCTTTGGTGGGCGTATCGTGGGTGCAGGTGAACCGAAATATCTGAACTCTCAAGAGACGAAGATTTTTCATAAAGGAAAAAATCTATACGCCTTAGATCTTGCGAAGGCAGCCATTGTTGAGCATTCAGAAGTGCTGGTTGTAGAAGGCTATACCGATGTTATTGCGCTACATGAGGCAGGAATTACAAACGTGGTTGCGACCTTGGGTACTGCGATGACAGAAAAGCACGTCAAAGTATTGTCGCGTTTCGCAAAGCGCATTGTCTTGCTCTTTGATGGAGATAGGGCAGGACAAAATGCAGCTCAGAGGGTACTTCAATATATAAACCAAACGAAAAGTGACTTTTTTGCCGTATTGCTGCCTGATAATTTAGATCCAGCAGATTTTCTTAAAACACACGAAGTGGATGAATTTAAAGAGGCGATACAAGCAGCACAGCCACTTTTGAGGTTTGTTATCGATAGGCAGCTTGAGCGCTTCAATTTATCTGTACTAGAAGAACGATCGCGTGCACTTGATGAGGTGTCTGAGACGCTCGCAATTGTAAAGGGTACGCTTTTGGCAGACGATTATGCCCTGTATCTGGCTAATATTTTAAATGCTGATGTCCAAACGGTAAAAAGAACGATTGCGCAAGCAAAAGTGCCTCCAAGTTTAGCAGCATCGTCTGTACAAGATACAAAAGATGATATACAAAGCATGCAAGCGGACGACAAGCAAGAAGATAGCAAGAAGAAGGCCCTATCCTTAAGTGCCGATGAAGCCCATATGCTTACTTCAGAGCGTGAGCTTTTAGCATTAATTGCAAGCTACCCTAAGGAAATGGCTGCATTTTCTGGTAGAATTAAATCTTTACACTGGTTTTCAACGCTCAATAAAAATATAGCGCAGGCAATGCTTGACTTAGGTGCCGATGCACAAAGTCAAGACCTCCTTGCTGCTGCTTTGAGCGTTCATGAACAGGCCGATAAGATTTTATCGGCTACTAAACTTATGTCGAATGCCGATTTAGGAGTGGATCAAACAGCTGAATTTTTGCTCGATGATTTATTACGACTAGGACTTGCTCGCGATATAAGAATTAAGCGCACGCAGCTTAAGCATCCAGAGGGGATGAGCGCGCAAGCATATGATGACTTGTTTGAAGAATTAACGTACCTGCAAGGCGAGCTTAGGTTAATTGAAGAAAAAATGCTTAAAGCATCAAAAAGTGTTTAGTGGGTATAAAAACGCATTATTGTAAAGCTAGGAAGGTTTGAATTGGCAACTAACAAAAAGATTCTGCCGCTTTCGGAAGAACTTCAAAAACCATTTGATGAACTTTTAGAAAAAGCCAAAACTTCTAAAGAGGTTAGTGAAGACGATATTCAATCTGTGCTCAGTGACATCGATGTTGACGATGACGAGCTTGAATCTATCTACTCTAACTTGCGAGCTAAAAAAATAACGATTGTATCAAATGTTCCGAAGAATGCTCAATCGAATCAGTCGCTTATTAACGAGGTAGACGACTATGATGACGATTTAGATGGTGAGGAACTTGACGACGACTTAGACGATGAGTTAAAAGACGAACTTGACGATGATATCGATGGCTCTGACACTGAAGCGGTAGACATTATTCTGCCTAAACGTGGGGGTAAGAAACGTCGCAAGACTCGTACGCGTACCGACAATCAATCGCAACTGCTCACGGGTGATCCCGTACGTATGTATCTCAAAGAAATTGGTAAGGTCGATCTTTTAACGGCAGCCGAAGAAATTGACCTGGCTATGAAGATTGAATCGGGACTTGAGGCAAGCGCTCAGATCGAAGAGGCTGAAGAAAATGGCGTGGAGCTTTCACGTGCACAGCTTCGTCGACTTACCCGTGTTGAACAAATCGGTATCGAAGCAAAGCAATCACTAATTTCTGCAAACTTGCGTCTCGTGGTATCAATTGCAAAGCGTTATGTGGGTCGCGGCATGCTTTTCTTAGACCTTATCCAAGAGGGTAACCTTGGCTTAATTCGTGCGGTTGAAAAATTCGATTACACGAAAGGCTTCAAGTTTTCTACCTATGCAACCTGGTGGATTAGGCAGGCTATTACCCGCGCCATTGCAGATCAGGCGCGCACCATTAGAATTCCAGTTCATATGGTCGAGACGATAAATAAGCTTGTTCGTATCCAACGTCAACTCTTACAAGAGTACGGACGCGAGCCTTCTCCAGAAGAAATTGCAAAAGAAATGGATATAACTCCCGAGCGCGTGCGAGAAATTCAAAAGATTTCTCAAGAACCGGTATCGCTCGAGACGCCAATTGGTGAAGAAGAAGATTCACAATTGGGTGATTTTATTGAAGATAGCTCGGCAATTGCCCCTCCAGAGGCTGCGAGCTTTACCATGCTACAAGAGCAGCTCAACCAGGTGCTCGATGGTCTTGCCGAACGTGAACGCAAGGTCATTCGCCTGCGTTTTGGCCTTGAAGATGGCCATCCTCATACCCTAGAAGAAGTTGGTAAGGCATTTGGAGTTACCCGCGAACGTATTCGACAAATTGAGTCAAAAACACTGAATAAACTCAATAATGCAGGTCGTTCTGCAAAATTGCGGGGGTATTTAGAAGATTAAAGTTTTTTCTGGAGCTCGTTAAAGATATGTTATACAATCTTTACTTGCTTTAGATATTTGGACTCGTAGCGCAATGGTTAGCGCAGGGGACTCATAATCCCTTGGTTGCAGGTTCGAATCCCGCCGGGTCCACCACTTGATGTTTCAAGAGCTCATGGTCTTGCTATGGGCTCTTTTTACTAGCTTATAGGTAAAAGTTTTAGCTTAGCAGGTAACATTTACCAGCCATATAAGGTAATTTGTGTAACAAATTCATCAAATATGGGGGTAAATGAAAGAAAGATTAAATGTGCGTAAAAAACTCTTGCAATGTGAGTGGGATTTATATTAAACTATCATTCGCGCTTGCAAGACAGGCGTAAACACAAAATTATTCCCCGGTAGCTCAACGGTAGAGCGTTCGGCTGTTAACCGAAATGTTGTAGGTTCGAGCCCTACCCGGGGAGCCAGAAATTTTCTAGACCTGCCTTTTTACGGTAGGTCTTTTTTATTCGAAGTTTGACTCTAGGAAATACAAATGGCAAGCCGGTCTAAAAGCAAACTCGCTGACGAGCCAATTCCAAAGCTTATTGGTGAGTATTCAGTTCCCGCTATATTATCCTTTTCTATAATGGCGGCCTATAACTTTATATCAACTTATTTCATTGGAAATTACGAGGGCGACGTAGGTGTAGCAGCGCTTACGGTTGTGCTTCCTGTGATGTTGGTTACTGCTGCTATTGCTATGTGGGTCGGGCAAGGTGGAACTGCTGCAACTGCCTTAAGACTTGGTGAAGGCAAACAAGATGAAGCAGAACAATTCTTAGGATCAAACCTCTTGCTTGCTACCTTGGTCGGTATTGTCCTTGGAGTGCTGGGCAACGTTTTTCTCGAGCCTATTTTGTATATTTCTGGCTCAACTGAAAGCATTTATCCTTATGCTGAAACGTACACGCGCATATTTTTATTCGGTATGTTCATACAATTTCCTGCCTTGTCGCTTGCTAATTTCGTGCGCGTCGATGGCTCTCCTAATATGGCGCTTTTTGCCAATGCAAGCGGTTTAGTCGTCAATATTCTTGCGAATAATATTTTAGTTGTGGCACTTGGCTATGGAATTAGGGGCACGGCCTTTGCGACGGTATTGGCAAACCTTGCAACCTTAATTACGGTGCTTGTCTACTTTAATTCGAACAAATCAATTCTTAAGTTTAAAAGAAGGAATATTCGCATCAATCCTCCTATTATCAAGGTTACACTTCAATTGGGTATTGCTTCGTTTGCCATGCAAATTGCAGCATCGATCGTGATGCTTTTGCTGAATGCGCAAACCAAGGTTTTTGGAGCACTTCACCCTATTGGTGCAGATGCAGCACTTGCGGGTATTGGTACTTCCGGCAAGATAATTTCTATGATTGTAACCGTTGCGATTGGTGTTGGCATGGCGTTTCAACCGATTGCAGGTTTTAATTATGGGGCGAAGCTCTATGGTCGCGTCAAAGAGGCCTTCAAGATTTCTTGGATCATTGGAATGAGCGTTATGACGGTCTCATGGCTCCTTATTATGTTTAAAGCGGAATTTTTAATCTCAATCTTTGGTCTTACGGGAGAAGTTCAACTCTTTTCCGCTAAGGTTTTAAGAATTATGAGTGCCTTTTTGCCCATCATTCCTATTCAAATACTCGGCTCATCTTATTTTCAAGCCACCGGACAGCCACTTAAATCTATGGTTATGTCACTTACGCGCCAAATTCTCTTATACATTCCTTTTCTTTACATCCTTCCAGCAAGCCTGCCTCAACTTCTTTCAATTACACCGCTTGAGTCAGTAGCAGTTGCAATGCCGCTTTCAGATCTAATTTCTGTCCTCATCGTTGCAGTCTTTATGATTAAAGAGTTTAAAAAGCTCAATCTCGTAATTGAAGAAACACAATGTAAGCACGCACCAGCTCGGTAAAAGAAGTGCATGAGCACCGATAAAAGCTGCGTTTTTAGTGCTTATGATGTGCTTTTGGATAAAATGATTTGCTGCGTGTAATAATTAATACTTACTGAAATTGTACGGGGAGCTAGCTTTTGATTTTACTCGTAGATAAGGTCAGCAAGTCTTTTGGCGGGCAAACCTTATTTTCTGATGCAACACTACAAATAAATGCTAAAGACCGCTATGTTCTTGTGGGAGCTAATGGTGCGGGTAAAACTACCTTGCTCAAAATCGTTATGGGTCTAGAAAGTCCTGATACAGGCCAAATTACCCGTGCTAAGGGTGTGAAAATTGGCTATCTTGAACAGGAATCGATCGAGATGGCTGGCCAAACAGTACTCGATGAAGTTATTTCTTCTGCCGAAGAACTCTTGGCCATGAAATCGAAACTGCATGAACTTGAAGAGCGCATTGCACATGGGAATCACGAGGACAGTCTGTTGGAGACTTATGGCCAGCTGCAAACACAGTTTGAGCATGCAGGTGGTTACGTCTTTGAGTCTCAGGCTCGCACCATCCTCTTTGGACTAGGCTTTAAAGAAGCAGACATGAGTAGGGATGTATCGGAATTTTCAGGCGGTTGGCAAATGCGTATCTCGCTTGCAAAACTTCTGTACAAAAAACCCGACTTACTTTTGCTCGACGAGCCAACTAACCACCTTGACCTAGAATCGGTTCGTTGGCTTGAATCATTTTTGTCAAGCTATGACGGTTCAATTTTGCTCGTATCACACGATCGGGCTTTCATGGACGGCATGGTAAACCACGTTGCAGCCCTCGATAATAAAAAACTGAGCACCTATAAGGGAAATTATTCAGACTATCTTCGTCAGCGTGAGCAAGAAATTGAACAGCTCAAAATTGCCAAAGAAGCTCAAGATAAAGAAATCCAACACCTCGAGACTTTCATCAATAAATTCAGATATAAGGCAACAAAAGCTAAACAGGCGCAAGAGCGCGCAAAGCGACTCGAGAAAATTCTAGAGAATCGCATTGTTATTCCACAGGAGCGAAAATCCATACGTTTTAACTTTCCGCAAGCGCCACGTACTTCGGATAAGGTTATTGAACTGACTAACATTTCGAAATCATATGAAGCGATACAGGTGTATAAGGACATAGATTTGACCTTGTACAGGGGAGATAAGATTGCGCTTGTTGGACCAAATGGAGCAGGAAAATCGACCCTCTTAAAAATCATCGCTGGAGTTCTTGAACCCGATGCGGGCGAACGCAAACTTGGCACGCACGTCACGACAAGCTACTATGCCCAACACGCGCTAGAAAACATGAGTTTAGAGAGAAATGTTTTACAAGAATTTGATACGGCGGCTCAAGCGTGGACAAGTTCTGAGGAACGCGCACTCTTAGGCGCTTTTCTTTTTAAGGGAGATGACCTTGATAAGAAGGTCTCGGTTTTATCGGGTGGAGAAAAAGCGCGTTTGGCACTCGCCAAGCCTTTGCTGTGCCTGGATGAACCAACCAACCACCTTGACATTCAATCGGTCGACATTCTTGAAGCTGCCCTGCATAGCTTTGAGGGCACAATTGTGCTGATTACCCACGATCGCCACTTAATTAGATCGCTTGCAAATAAAATTGTCGAGGTAAAAGATGGCAAGATTAGTGTGTATGAGGGCGACTACGACTACTATTTATGGAAATCAGAGCAACTGAAAGCTCTTCATGATGAAGAGGGTGTAGTTCAAAATGTCGTTCATCAACATGACGAGTCAAAACTTGTGGGCGAACAAACTGCAAACCACTCAAGTGGACCGAAGACAAAAGAGCAAAAAAGAGCGGAAGCCCAAAGGCGACAAGAACTCAACAAAAGAATTGGAAACCATAAAAAGCGTCTTGCAAAACTTGAAGCTGAACTGACACTTAAGCAAGCGCGCTATGATGAGCTCATGAACATGATGGCCTCGGAAGAACTTTATGCAGATGCCGATGCCTTTGCGGCTGCTCTCAAAGAATACAATGCCTTAAAGCCGGTGCTTGAATCGTTAGAAGAACGATGGCTTGAAGTGTCTGAACTCATCGAAGGAGAACTGAATGCCACAGAGATATAATCATCGTCAATCACAAGCACAGCATTTCTACCCGCCAAGTCATCCTCAACAAAGACCTACCATTGAAAAAGATGCGTTTTACTGGATTCTTTTGGTGCTTTCCTTTCTGTTGAAAATTATTTCGATTGTTTATTTAATATTTGTTATCTTAAGTTTTGCGGGCATAGTGATGAAAACACTTAATCTTGTTACCTTCACCTTTGTCCTTACTTCACTCATGCCAGATTTCATTGCCGGCAAGTGGGTGCTACCGACTCCTTTTGATGGTTTATTTAGAACTGATTTCGCAATTTGGGGATTTTTACTTCAATTTTTTTCCTGGCTCATTAGACTCTTTATGAAAAAGAAATATTAATCGCTAAAGGTAGTGTGCATATGAATATACTTTCGAATTTAAATGCCTCTGATGCTTTTTTCACGATAGGAGTAACCCTTCTTACCATCGTCTTAGCTATGTTTGCAATAGTCTTGCATGAGATTTCTCATGGCTATGTTGCCAATGTTTTAGGAGATCCAACCGCAAAAAATGCGGGCAGACTTACCTTAAATCCCATCGCTCATATCGATCCGGTGGGCACGATTGCACTCCCAGTTTTAATGGGCTTAATGGGTGGTCCTATCTTCGGTTTTGCAAAGCCCGTCCCTTATAATCCCAATTATTTTGAAAACTTGCGTCGAGGCGAGCTTTTGGTTGCACTTGCAGGTCCAGGTTCAAATCTTCTACAGGCTATTGTTGGTGGAATTATTTTTAGACTCTTTTCAGGACCGCTTGCATCAGCTGTTCCTGAAACGGTTTCGCTCATCATAGTATATCTTGCCATGTCTTATGTGCAGGTTAATTTAGTTTTAATGTTTTTTAATCTCATTCCACTGCCGCCACTTGATGGCTCTGCAATCATTGCGCCCTTTTTGTCTGATAAGGCACTGCAAAAGTATTACAGAGTTCAACAGTACTCGCTTCCAATCCTCTTAGGTCTTTTCTTTTTAGTTCCGTATGTAACTGGCTATAGCCCCATCGATAGATACCTTAACTTTATGATTAATGCAGTGTTTCCGCTTATAATGGGAAGCTAAGAAGACTTAAGTGAAAGATTTTACGCGTGCCTATGTCCTACCAGGTCAAAACACAAATTTTTGAGGGTCCTTTTGACCTGCTCTTGACGCTTGTAACAAAGCAAAAACTTGATGTTGGAGCGATAGAGTTAAGCGATATTGTCGATCAATATTTGCAAGAACTGCCAGATCTAGACTCACTTGACTTAGAGCTTGCATCAGATTTTCTTATGGTGGCGTCTAGTCTTTTGGAGCTTAAAGCACGAGCCTTACTACCACGCGAAGACAAGACCGATTCCTACAGCCTAGATGCAGATGATTTCGACCTTGAAGCTATGAGCGCTGAAGAAATACGAGATGTCCTGGTGGAGCGCTTGCTTGAATATAAGAAATTTAAGAGCGTTTCAGCAATGTTGCAAAACCGCTACGAGCAAGAATCTTATATGCATACGAGAAATGCAGGTCCTGATGCTCAGTTTTTATCTATCGTGCCCGACTACCTTGAAGGCATGACGCTGCGCTCAATTGCGGTTATTGCAGCAGACATGCTGTGCAATCACCAAAAGTTTTTACTGGAAGCAGAGCACATTGCACCAAAGCGTCAGTCGGTTCAGTCGCATATAAAAATTCTTTCGCATCTCATTGCTCAAAGAGGTCAAACCAGTTTCAGAGAGCTTATGGGCGATAATCCGCGAGTCGAAGAAATCGTGTTAACATTTCTTACGCTCTTGGAGCTTTATAAACAAAATGAAATTGAGCTTAGTCAAGAGGAGCTCTTTGGAGATATTCGCGTGAAACAAAAAGAGCGAGGAGCATAGTGGACGATCTAGACGCATTGAAATCAGATACAAAAGCAACGGTTGAAGCCCTTCTTTTTTCTTCCTCAGACCCCTTAAGTGCAATTGAACTTGCTAAAATTTTAGAAATTGGGCCAGGGGAGGTCATTGAGATTTTGAGTGATCTTTCAAGTGAATATGCCGATAAAAATCGCGGCATCCAACTAAGGGAGCTTGCAGGCGGTTGGCGGATGTTTACCCATCCTGCTTATCACGACTACATCGAGGCATATATTAGCTCTTGGGATACCAGAAAGCTCTCGCAAGCAGCGCTTGAGGCCCTAAGTGTTATAGCGTATATGCAGCCAGTAAGCCGTGATGGCGTGAAAGCAGTTCGAGGCGTTAATTCCGACGGCGTTATTTCTTCACTTGTTGAAAAGGGTCTTATTAAGGAAGTTGGCAAAGACGCAAACAGCACTGCCGCCTTATTTGGAACTACCCAGGCTTTTTTAGAGAAATTCGGCCTTAAATCAATTAAAGAATTGCCTCCCCTTGAGGAATTTGCCCCGAATGAGGAAGCGAAAGAATTCATTCGCGAACGCTTAAGTTCTCATGACCTTGCATTTCCAAAAGACTCAGATGCAGATGAGCATGATGAAGAAGTAGATGTAGAAGTAGACCTAGGCCTTGAAGAAGTAGACCTAGACGCAAACCTAGAAGAAGTAGAAGAATAGGAAACCATGGGAAAACCAATGCCTGAGCGTGATGAGGAGACCGGGGAGCTTATAGTTCCTATGCGTCTTCAAAAATTTTTGGCTCGAAGTGGAGTTGCCTCACGCAGGGGTTCTGAAAAAATAATTAGCGCAGGATGTGTGAGTGTTAACGGAGAAATTATTACCGAACTTGGGACAAAGGTGCATCCGCGAGAAGATGTCGTGAAGGTGAACGGTAGCATCGTTACCCTTAAAGATTCGACCATTTACCTCATGCTTAATAAACCGCAAGGTTATATCACCACGATGAGCGATCCCTATAATCGTCCTACGGTCAAAGACATTATCCCAATAGATAAATATCCAGGCCTTTTTCCTGTTGGCAGACTTGATAGAGATACGACAGGAATTATTCTCTTTATGACCGACGGTGTTTTAGGGCGAGATCTTCTGCACCCTGGAATGCAGGTCTATAAAACATACCAAGCAACAGTTGAGCGCAAGGTAAGCGATGCGGAACTTGATGTCCTTCGAAATGGAGTAATGCTAAGCGATGGAATAACCGCTCCAGCCGAGCTTCGTATTCTAAAAGCTCATGAGGTCGAACAAAAAGATCAGAGAAAGATTACCGAGGCGCAATCAAAAAAATACGGTCGTGTCGAGGTAAGCCACGTTGAAATTACCATTCACGAGGGAAGAACTCATCAGGTAAAGCGCATGTTTGATGCCATTGAGCATTCAGTAGTTGCACTGCACCGAAAGGCATTTGGACCCTTGGGGCTTACAGATCTTGCAGAAGGCGATTCAAGGCTTTTAAGTCCACAAGAAGTTGATGCGCTTAAGTATGCAGCCTATGGTGATGAAACTCCGCTCGAAAAGAAAGAGCGCCTAAAGCTTGACTATGGTGGACATCCAAAACTCGAAAAAGAATAAGTGATGGGCGTATCGAAAGGTAGAGTATATGTCCTTTGCAATGTTTATAGGGGGTAGTAAGTCCGGTAAATCTCGGCTTGCTCAAGAAATGGCAGAAGTCCTAAGTGTTAAAGGGGAGAAGGTATGTGTTGCTGTTTTTGGAGACCCTGCAATTGATGAAGAGTTCGCAAGACGAATTGAGCTTCACAAGCTTACGCGACCATCAGCTTTTCAGACGATAGAAGCATATAGTAATCCCTTAAAAATATTTGAGCTTGCAGGCGATGATGTCTTACTAATAGATGATCTTGCAAGTGCGCTTGGGGCTATTGCAGATCAGGTGTTTGTAGACTATGAGCTGGAAAGTCTTGATGTACTAGATGAAGAGATAGCTTCTAAAATTAAAGAGAAGTTTCTCATCTTTTGTGACCAAATTTTAAGACGCCCTTCAAAAACAATCGTGGTAAGCTCAGAGCTTGGTATGTCCTTGGTGTCGGCAAGTCCCGCAGGCCGTATGTTTGTGGATTTATTAGGACTTGTCAATCAGATGCTCGTCCAAAAAGCGCATCAGGCATACCTCGTGGTAGCATCGCGTGCAATTGATTTAAAAGACAAGCCCCTCGAAGTTTATTGGAAAGACTAACTATGGCAATTAGCTTAACTGACACACTCAATCAAATTGAAGCACTTTCACCCGAGGTTTTAGCGCGTGCCCAGGCTCGCCAAGATATTTTAATTAAACCTCAAGGCTCTTTAGGCGTCTTAGAAGAATTGGGTGTGCGCCTTGCGGCGATTCAAAACACCTTAAAACCCCAGCTTGATCATGCAGAAATTCATACCTTTGCAGCAGATCACGGAAGCGCGCAGGCTGGTGTGTCTGCCTTTTCTCAAGCGGTAACAGCGCAGATGATCAGCGGTATTGCCGATGGGGTAGCAGGTGTTTCCCTTATTGCAAACACTTTTGGTATCGCAGTGCGCCCGTATGATGTGGGAATCGTAAGTCAGGTAGAAAACGCGCGCGTCATTCAGCGCAAAATTATGCCCGGAACTCATAATATGCATGAAGAAGATGCTATGAGCAGATCGCAAGCTATCCAGGCGCTTGAACTTGGCATAAATGAAGCGATCGACGCGATTGAAAACCGCAAGGTATCCGCCCTTGGTCTTGGTGAGGTTGGTATAGGTAATACAACTTCAGCAGCGGCAATCATTTCGGTATTTACCGGACTTGAGCCAGAACTGGTAACGGGTCGTGGTACTGGTCTTGATGATGAGGGCTTGTCGCGAAAGATTGCCTTTATAAAAGAGACCCTTGATGAGCGCAAACCCAATGCACAAGATGGCCTTGATGTCCTCTCAAAAATTGGAGGCTTAGAGATTGCCGCGATGGCAGGAACGGTGTTGGGAGCTGCCTCTCGTCGCACGGCAGTCGTCGTTGACGGGGTAATTTCTTGTGCTGCAACACTTATTGCTTTGAGCTTAGCGCCAAAAGCAAAAGATTATATTTTCGCTTCTCATAATTCTGAAGAACCGGGCTGCAAGCGTGCCTTTGATTACATGGGACTTTCGCCGTATCTAGACTTACGCATGAGGTTGGGAGAAGGAACTGGCGCAGCCCTTGGCATTGCGGTAATGCGTGCTGCAGCAAACGTCATGAGCAATATGGCAAGTTTTGATGAAGCAGGCGTAAGCAATAAGGAGTAGCGTATGTCAATGTTTTCCAATCATCTTAAAGCCTTCGTCTTGGCAGTGCGCCTGATGTCGACTTTTCCACTTCCAGCACTTAAGGATGAAGCTGAATATTTTGAAGCGCACCAAAATCCTCAGGCAAAGCTTGTTGCCATTCCCTCTTATTTTCCCTGGGTAGGCCTGCTTATTGCCTTGGTGCTCTATGTGCTTAGTAGGTTTTTAGAGCGCACCTCACTCAGCTTTTATCCGCTTGTCATAGGCGCCGTACTGTTTGCGACAAGCCTCATACTTACCCGCATGATGCATTTTGATGGCTTAGCCGACGTCTTTGATGCCGCCTTTGGTGCACATGATTTTGAGAAGCGATCGCAGATTCTCAAAGACCCCCATATTGGCAGTTTCGGCGTGATAGCAATCGTAATCGCCTCACTTGTTTTGGTAGTAGGCTTCGATGTGCTTGCAAAAGGGCAGAGCACCCTTGAGCTCTTCTTCATACTGCCACTTTCGCGTGTATCGGCCACCTTTGCTGCCTTTTACTTGAAACCAGCCTTTTCATCAGGACTTGGCAAAACCATGGCCAGAAAGCCTGGCCCTCACGACCTGTTCGTCACGATACTTGCGCTTGTCTTGGGAACGTATGTGGGTCTGTATATGTATGGTGTCCAGGCGCAAGCATTATTGCTGGTAGTGGGTTTATGTCTGAGCGCTTTGGTACCTTGGATTATACAAAAAGCTTTCGGTGGCACTAATGGGGATGTCATGGGGGCAAGTATTGTTGTGACTGAAGTGCTTTTGTTTTTACTGATCTTTGGGTTTTATTAGGATTTTGCTTAATTGAAGCTTGTGCTTAGCTTCTTTTGAGTAGTGCTTTAAAGGGGTTTAGCTTATGGCAGGAAAAATTATCTATAGTAGTCTTACGCAGGCTGAAGCTGGCGCACAGCTCTTGCTTATGCGCCACCCCGAAACGAAAGGTAACAGCCTTAGACATTTTGTCGGGCAAACCAATTCGCCTTTAACCGACAACGGTGAGCTCCAACGACAGGCAGCGGTCGATGCTCTCATTGCCTATTACCCGGGTCTGATCATCAGTTCTCCGCTTGATCGCTGCATGGCTATTGCGCGCCCCGCAGCACAAGCGCTTGGCTGCGAACTTAAGGTAGACGAACGTATTCAAGAAATGAACTTTGGGGCTATCGAAGGTATGAGTGCGCAGGAAGCTTTGGACAAAGGGCTTTCGCTTCCTTGGGGGGAAGGCTCTGGTGGCTGGCCTGTCACTGGGGCAGAAGATTTCGACGAATTTTTCTCCCGCGTCCATGGTGCCTACGAAGACTATATGCAGCTGAAAGGAAAAGTTGTTCTGGTCACTCATGGTGGTGTGATCAGAGCCATGCTTTCCCACATCTTAGGGCTTGATTTTGTACGTGCAGCGAAGCTTCGTTCACCCAACGTTAATACGACGATTTTAAATATCTATAATGGTGAAGCATATATCGAATCTATGTTTTTGCGACCTGATGAAGTGATTTTGCGCGCTCATCACTAAGGAGAATTCACGATTATGCATGCTCGTAACTATCATTTCAGAAAAGCGCTCGATAAACTTAGCGCTTACCAGCCGGGTATAAAAATTGAACAGGTAAAAGATGTGTGCCCTGACATCCCGATTGCCCAATTGTCGAGCAATGAAAGTCCAGATGGTCCAACGCCTGCGGTGCTTGAAGCAATTAGTAAGATGGCGCTCACGCTCAATCGCTATCCTGACGGTTCTGCAAAAAGCCTCAAAGAAGCTATTGCTCAATTTTATGGTGTAAAGCCTGAAGAAGTGCTGGTGGGTGCCGGTTTAAATGAAATTATTAACCTGCTTGCCTTAGCAATTATGGAAGCTACCGATAACGCTGTGTTTCCTTGGCCATCCTTTGTGGTCTACCTTTCAGCACAAGACACGATAGAATCTCAATCCATCAAGGTTGCCTTAACACAAGATTATGAACTCGATTTGCAGGCAATGTTAGATGCAATCGATGAACATACCCGCCTTGTTTATATATGCAATCCCAACAATCCAACATCAACAATCAAAAGCGAAGAAGCGCTCGATGAATTTATGAGCAAAATACCCGATCATGTTTTGGTCCTCTTTGATGAGGCCTATTTTGAATTTGTTGATACGGATAAGACGACAAGCGGACTTAAATACTTTAGTCGCGGCAACGTAATTGTGGGTAGAACCTTCTCTAAAATCTATGGACTTGCAGGCCTGCGCTGTGGCTACGTCCTTGCCCCTGAAGCCATTGTTAAAGCCGTTGATAAGGTAAGGGCTCCGTTTAACGTCAATAGCCTTGCTTATGCTGCCTGTTCTACTGCACTTGATGATCAAGTGGGTATTGAGAAGAAGTTTCAAGCAAATAAGGCAGCGCGCGAGGCAATTATGGCTACGCTTGAAGAAGAAGGATACAGCTTTGCGAAGTCGCAGTCGAACTTTGTATATTTTAAAACAAAGGATGCGAAAAAATTCTACGATGCCCTTTTAGAGCACG
>JAUNLE010000013.1:0-7979 GCA_030532415.1 Coriobacteriia bacterium
CGTAGGTTTTACGAAGAAGACGTCCCTGCGTTGGATCAATGTTTACTTCAGAATCAAGTGGCGCATCTGCCATTTTTGCAAGTTCAGCTTCTTCATAGGTAGACGTGTCAACGTCCATTGCTAGTTCTGCACGTGATGCAGTATCCTGTGTCGCTGCCATGTCTACACTCTCGACACTTTTACTGCCACAGCCAAAGAGAGAGATGCTAAAGATTGATAGCAATACTATGACAAACAATTGCGATAAACGGTATTTCATGACTCACTCCTTGTTTGTGAATCTATACGTAAAAACTTGTACTTATCATACTTACTACCATATATGTACTCTTTTTTCTGGAGCCAAGTACATACCGTCATCTTCTTGTAAATTGTACGTCTCAGCAAATTCATCAAGATGTTGAAGTTGTATGTTTCCACGTAAAGGAGCTGGTGCGTGAACGTCAACCGTTAAGAGCATTTGTGCGTATTCTTCAGAGCTTTTTGATCTCCATACCTTTGCCCAATTCTCAAAAAATGCGTGGGCATTAAAGTGCTCACTTGCCTTGGCAGCCTGAAGAGCAGCTGATATTCCACCTGCATCTGCTATGTTTTCGCTCACCGTTAATTTGCCATTAACGCTTCCGCCAAAAGATTCAAGCCCATCCCAGGCCTCAATCATTTTCTGTGCACGAGCTTCAAAGTTCTTGTAGTCTTCTTCACTCCACCAGTTAGCCATGTTTCCGTGTTCATCAAATTTCGAGCCATTATTATCGAAGGCATGTGAAATTTCGTGCGCCATTACCGCACCAATACCCCCGAAGTTTGCGCTTGGGTCTTGCTCGATGTCATAAAACGGAGCCTGGAGGATTCCTGCTGGGAAAACAATGTGATTGAGCTGAGGATTATAGTAGGCGTTTACGGTATCTGGACTCATCGACCAAAATTCGGTTTCTACCGGTTTTGAATATTTATCAAAGTTATACTCAATCATGATTTTTGAAAAATCTTGCATATTTGAAAAAAGCGTTCCGCCCTCGTCATAGCTTTTAACTTTGAATTCGTCGTAATATGGCTGAAGTTTTTCCGGATAGCCAATATAGGGTTTAATTGCATCAAGCTTTTTGATTGCCTGCTCAATGGTTTCCTTTGATAACCAAGTATTTTGAGCAAGACGCTCTTTATATACCTCAATCACTGCATAGGCTATTTTTTCAACATCTGCCTTGGCTTCAGCTCCAAACTGAGTTTTTCCATACCAAAGTCCAACGGGCATACTGAAATATGCGTGTGCAAGATAGTAGGATGCCTTATCTTTGTGTGCCGATTCTTTAATTCCACTTAAAGCGCGGCGGAAAGTATCGGAGAGCAGGCGTAAGTCTTCACTTAAGCTTGACGCCGACTTAAGCATCATCATCAAAAATGCCCAGCTTCTATATTCATTAAAGTTATCGGTTTGCATTACCTTCGAGTCGAAATGCTCGAGGTATTCAGGCTCTGTGACGATAATTTCACGAGGTGCAGTATTTACTAAATTTCGAGCAATGAGGTCTAAATCAAGCTTTTTACTATAGGAAGCAAAAGAGGTGATGGTATACGGGTTGTATAAAGATACGTAGTCGGCCTGCTCTTCTCCCGATTTAGTAAGGGGAGCAATTTTTTTGTCGAAGGCAATTGCTTCATCTACCAAGGATTCAGGGTCTTCAAACTTAAAGAGCCTTGCAAGCTCGATGGCCATGTTTCTAAACACATCCCAAAGAGCATCTATTTGCTCATCATCGCGCTCATAGTAGGTTCTATCAGGGAAGATGAGTGAAGGAGCCGAGGCATACAGGGCATAATGAGAGGTATCTTTCATATCAATCGATACGTCGAAATCCATAGGGACTCTAAATCTTTTGAGGATAAGTTCCTTATATTTTTCGTTTAGGTTTTCCCATGAACATATATTTTCATCAAACCAGCTAAAGAGAGGCAAAACTGGGCTTATGCCAAGTTCATCTCGACGATCATAGTCTCGTGCCATTTCCAAAAGTTTGGTGTATTCATACAGATGGGCGTGTTCTTGTAGGCTTTCTTTGTCATCAAGCCAGATTTGAGACTGATCCATCATCTCTTGTTCAAGTGCGCGATCAATTTCGTAAAACGATCCAGTTGAAGGTTTATCTTCAGGAATTTCTGCTGTTTCAAGCCATGCTTCATTTACATATTCATAAAAATTATCTTCAAGTCTTGCCATGATCTTCCTTTCTTACTGCTTGCCTATTCTTATACCTCAAGTTTGAGTATTTAAATGAAAAAGAGCTCAGTGCTAGCTGCATGAAAAAACCGACAAGTCACGTAACTTGTCGGTTTGAAAGCAATCTGCAGCGTCCTAAGACTTTATGCTGGCTTACTCCAAGTTAATCCACGTGGAGTACAGAAGATACAATCTGATCGTAGAGCATCAAGGACAAGATAAAGGTGAGCGTGCTTACTAACAAAGGAAGCCCCGCACCGTACACAAAAGAAAAACCTGATGCTGCCACAACTATTTGTACGATCAGTGGAATAGCAAAAGATCCCGCTTTATACACCAAAGAGCTTTCATCTATTCCGTATCTAGTTCCGACTCGATAAAAGATAGAACCTGCATAAAGACCAAAAAGCCATGCTAAGAGCGGTATGAGGAATGCAAGGGCAAGAGCTAATGGAGTTTGAAGAATAAACCCATGAGAAAGTATAGAACCTTGGCTAAACCACATAATTAGCAGGGTGACGATGCCGGCAAAAAGCCAATCTAGGTTAAGGATAAATATTTTGTTACCCGGCACATCTTGGATGTCTTGCACAGATGACTGTAGAGGACGACCTGCATTCTTTTCGTGTGTGCTCATTGTTTTTTGCTGCATCTTCTTATTTGTCTTCATTGAGATATAACAGTTCAATTTCGAAGGTTAAATTTTTTCCTGCAAGCTCGTGGTTGAAATCAAAATAAGCTATGCCATCTGAAATATCTAAAACGCGAGCTGGAACAGGTTGACCGTCAGGGCCTGTAAAATAAATAGTTTCGCCAACAGGAAGTTGGTCGGCGTTAGGGATGTTTTCAACCGGCGCTTGTTGTACAAGCTCTTCATCAAATTCACCATAAGCATCAGCGGCAGGTATGGTGACCTTCTTTTTTTCTCCAACTTCCATATCTGCAACGGCTTTTTCAAAACCTGGAATCATCATGCCGCAACCTAGAGGAAATTCTAAAGGATCTTTGCCAACATTGGAATCAAATTGGGTTCCATCTTCGAGGGTTCCGGTGTAACGTACACCTGCAATCTTTGCCATAAACGAACTCCTTACCTTTACTTTTATAATTTTTAATTGAGCTCAGACTTAGTTACTGTACCATTAAAATCTTTTACTGCCTGCTCCTTTAGTTCATCGTCTTCCAAAGGACGAGCCATCCATTCCTGAATTGCAAATGATAGATCTGTTGGGGTAAGACGCGAGGCTACATAAAGGAATTTAGCAGCAAAAGAAGGAAGCGAAATATCTTTTTGCATTCGAGCATCTTCAAGAGCAAGGTTTACTACATCGAAAGGCTCGATGATTCCAAGTCTTGCTATGGTATTGTAAACACCACTCTTATTACCTGCTCGTTTGAAGAAATTCGTATGTACTCCTGGAGGACATACGGTTGTTACGCTAATGCCAACGTCTTTAAGTTCGTGATGAAGTGCACGAGAAAACGTTAACACGAATGATTTAGAAGCAGCATAAATGGATGCTCCTGCCAAAGGCATGAAGGCAGCCACCGAGCCCATATTTATAATGTGTGAGTTTTTATACATATACGGTAGAACCTGGTAAGTCATCTCAACAAGTGCCCGAACGTTTAGGTCTACCATGCTCATATTTCTGTCTAAACTATCCTCTTTAAAGTCCTCAAAACTACCCCAACCAGCGGCGTTGATAAGGAATTTAACCTGGGGGTTTTCATGTTCTAAGGCAGACACAAAATCAGATAGCTCTTCTTCATTAATTAAATCGACTGGAAATATTCGTAGCTTGCTATATGTCATGTTTTCAAGTGCTTCAAGCTTTTCATAGCTTCGCGCGACTACCCAAATTTCATCAAGCAAGCCATAATATTGCCCATCTAATTGGCGAACAAATTCTTTACCTATGCCAGAAGATGCACCCGTTACAATTGCTATTGTTTTCACCTAAGGCTCCTAACTTTAACGCATTGTATCTTTCCTACCCAGGTGATGGTCACTTAAGCTTAGAAATGTAAACTTAGTAACAAAAATTGAAAACACTCTTGTTTGCTCGTATATTTTAAAAGATGAAAAATGAATAAAGAGAGATAATACGATGATAGATATACAGCATGTATTCAAAAATTATGGTCCAGAAAAACGCGCGAATGATGACATTAGCCTACAAATATATCCAGGAGAAATCTTCGGCCTTATTGGTCCAAATGGATCGGGTAAGTCAACCTTATTCAAGCAGATGACCGGAGTTTTATCGCCAGATTACGGTGACATCATACTCAACGGAAAATCAATTACAAAAGAGCCTTTAGAAGCGAAGAAAACATTTGCTTTTGTATCCGATACCCCTGATAATTTTCTGCGCCTCAAAGGTATAGAGTATCTTAATTTTATTTGTAATATATACGGGATTGCGAAAGATGAGCGAAAGGTCCGTATAGATATTTTAGCCAAAGAATTCAACATGCTTGATGATCTTGGTAAAGAGATTAATTCCTACTCCCATGGTATGCGTCAGAAAATGATGGTTATGGGTGCGCTTGTTATCAATCCAGATATTTGGATTTTGGACGAACCAATGGTGGGGCTAGATCCACGAAGCGCCTTCATCTTAAAAAACAGAATGCGCAAGCATGCTGATGGGGGTAATATTGTTGTTTTTTCAACCCATGTTTTAGAAGTGGCCGAGCAAATTGTGGACAGGCTTGCAATAATTAACAAGGGAAAAATTATCTTTACTGGAACCCTTGATCAACTTAGAGAAGCTCATCAATCCTCAGGCACGCTCGAGCAGATTTTCTTAGAGCTTACCGATCCAGAATTAACAAATCCACTGAGCCAAAATTCTTAGGAGTATTTAAACGTGAATGCAATGCAAAAAGCACAAAGAATTTGGTGGCTTGCTCGAGTCATGATGAAAAGTGACTCGTCAATTTATAATTCAAGAAATAAAAATTCTCGAATCTTGGGCATGAATCCAGGTTCTGCAGGCTACAAATTCTTGAAAATCATAGTTGGCTTATTTTTAGGGCTCACCATTATTTTTTATTCCGCTATGTTTGGGAGTTTTATAGCGGTTTCATCCCAGGGCAATCTCATTTCATTTACACAAGAAATTGTTTATGGTGTAACGATTCTCATGATTATCATGGGCGTATATTTATCCGGCAATGGAATGTTTTTTGGTAAAAATCTTGAAGCTTATCTTACGCTTCCTATTACAAATAGCGAATTTGTGATTGCTAAACTCGTTTCCTTTTTCGGAAATATGCTTCTTTTACTCCTTATAATCAGTCCGGCATTCATAGTAGGAATGATTATGATGGGAGCTTCTTTTGCAGCGGTGATACTGACGGTTTTCAACTTTTTACTTTTGATGTTTCCGCTGGTAGTTGTTTCAATAATCCTTACCTACCTACTACTTTTGTTCACCCCTCTTGGTAAAAATAAAGATACCTTTTTGCGCTATTCAGGAATCATCATTGTGATCTTGATTGTCGTTGCGATGATTGGGCTTTATGACTCGATTTATAGTCCAGAAATGATGGGTGGTACCGATTTTACATTTAATCTTGCTGCCGTTGAATCAAGCAATGTGGACATAACTTGGAAAACAATTGCTTTTGGAATTATTTCTCCTGCATCTTTGCTCTTACCTCTCATTGCCCAAGCATCGGTGTTTGCGATGCCAGAAGCATTGCTTCTAACAGGCGCAGCCCTGCTTATCACGGCTTTGTACCTTGGCGTTTTAATGGTATTAGTGAGAAAGATATATATCTCCACCATCATGCGACTTGCAGAAAATTCAAGTAGTGTAGCTACTGTTGTATTAAATGATGAAAATATGCAAGAGCTCCTCGTTGAACGAGGACAAATTGCCTCGATTATGGACTTAGATAGAAAACGACTCCTAAGAAATCCTGTGCTCTTTCAACAATATGCACTTAGCCCCTTAGTCTTGCCTATTTTGATAGTTATCATTGTGTACTTCAATGTAAGAGGTATTGGCTCAGATGCGGGCTTTGATTTATCTAGTACATCATCCGTGCTCAATGAATCTCTTTTAGAGCTTGGGGTAGGGCTTATTGTTACGGTAGCTTACTCACTTGGAATTTATACCGCAGCTCTTGGAGGATATTCTTATTCAGCTATTTCAATTGAAGGTCGGGATTTTGCACTTTCTAAAACATTTCCTATAGAGCTTGATAAATATTTTTCAGCTAAAATTCTTATGGCCTTCTTGTTGAATGCCGTGCTTCCATGCATTATTTTCCTTATTGCATTACTTGTGTTTGGTATTTCTCCTCAAATTATTGCTTTGGGATATTTAGGATTGATTCCAGGCTTAATTACTGGTATAGCCTTAGGCCTGGTGTCTGATATTCTTAACCCGTTTCTTAATTGGGACGATCCTATTCAATTAAAGAATCGCGGAACGATAGTCATAATTCTATTGCTTTTAACAGGTGTTATAACGTTTATTTCAATTATGGTAAGCATAACTATGGGAGCTATTGGCCTATCAAATACAGTTCAACTGATTCTAAGCGTTTCTTACGTTGCGGTGATTACGCTTACCAGTATTATTGTGTTAAGAACGATTGGTGCTAAAAAGCTTGAAACCATTCAGCTTTAGAAGATAAGTTTAACCTTAATCTTCAAGCAGGACATAGCCTTTACCATCTCGTATTTCGATGTTTGTATCAAAATCCTTGGATAGCTTTGCATAGCGTTCAAGGATTTTTTTACCGTCTTCGCCTGTGCTTAAATAAGGATAGCCACCTTTTATGCGCACTGGCGTGAAGCTTAGTTCTAGCAAGTTCGCTTTATTATCCATTTCAAGGTGGGCTATAAGGGATTCATCTGCATGAGAATGATAAATATCGAAGATGAAGTCGCCCATTGAATATAAGATAGGTTTACCTTTGAAAATTTCAACACCTTGAAGCACGTGTGGGTGAGCATTGATAAGGGCATCTGCACCTGCTTCAATTGCCTTATGAGCAAATGCAACATCTTTTTCCATAGGTGTATCAGAATATTCAGTGCCCCAGTGGATAGATACGATAACAAGGTCGTATTCTTCATCCAACTTTTTGATGGTAGATAAGACAGTATCTTCTTGTGTTCTATTTCCTGCTATACCAGGCTTAGAAGGTCCAGCTAAATAGCCTGCTGGAATAATATTTGAAGTTCCAAGATATGCGACACGTATGCCGTTGATTTCAAAGATCGCAGGTTTGAGCGCTTCTTCATTAGAAAGTCCTGCTCCTGTATGCAAAATGTTATTGTTATCCAGCAGTTTCAGAGTTTGAATAAGGCCTTCTTGCCCCATGTCAAGCGCATGATTATTTGCAAGGGTAACTCCGTCAATACCGCTATCGGCAATTCCATCAATGGCCTTAGGGTTACCTGCAAGAATAATAGGCTCGTACTTCTTCTCTTCTGTTTTACTCGTTTCAGAAGATGTTTCAGTTGATTCTTTATCGGTGTCTTTGCTTGATATAAGATGCAGGTTTGGGTTTTTTTGCTCCAAAAAAGCCACTTCATTTCTCATGAATAAGGGACTTTCCAAGTTAGCGAGCGTTAGATCAGCTGCTGATAAGACGGGCTTTACGTCTTTAAAAACTGCAGTAGGGCCTTCTGAACTTACTTTATTGCCAATATTTCGGGCAAACATCATGTCACCAACGGCATTAATGGTAAGGCTGTTGTGGCTTTTAGCTACAGCATTTTCAATTTCGTTTT
>JAUNLE010000013.1:8007-20579 GCA_030532415.1 Coriobacteriia bacterium
GTTCACTTGGCTGCATAAGTTGCTGATCAATATGTGGCTCGTTAATCGTAAATTGATTTAATTGCAAAAGTTCGTAGTTTGGTTTTTGGATAGCTGCATTTTCTTGAGGAAGCTTTACAAAAAACAAGTAGGCCATGATGGCTATAACAGCGATAAGAGAAATTGCTATAAGAATAAGTGCAAGAAAAGAAAAAGAGCCCCTACGTGAAGAGCTCTTTTTAGGATATTTCGAAGACCTTGAATTCATACGCTTTTATTTTAACAAGTCAACTAAGAGGTGCAGGGATTTCTCATGAGAAACGCCGCGCATGTCATATTCTGGTTGATCTTTTGTTTCAATCATGGCCTCGTATACCAAATTTCCTGCAAATTGTGCTGCTTCTAAAACAGATTTTCCAGCATAAATTGCAGCAATTGCACTTGATGCAAATAAATCTCCTGTGCCATGAATATAGAAATCATGCGCTTTGTGAGGTGCTTTTTGTAGTTCAGAATTTGCACTTTGTACAAAGTTAATGATTTGTTTGTCTCTTACGATACCTTTAATGATGACGTTCTTAGCTCCCATTTCTAGAAGAGCATCCATATAAACTTTAACTTCATCATCAGAGATTTCTTGACCCTTATATTCAAGCTCGGTTAGTAAGGAAGCTTCAGTGAGGTTAGGCATTAATAAATCGGCATCCTTTACCAAGCCTTTGGTTGCATCAACCATTTCTTGAGTGTATGTCGGATACATCTTACCGGCATCACCCATAACTGGATCTACCAGTCGAAGGGCGTGATCATAGCTTTTGTATAAGCTTTGTATAATCTCAACCTGTTGAGCGCTTCCTAGAAAACCGGAATAAACACCGTCAAGATCTACCTTGATTTTCTTCCACATCTCAAGGTAGTTCCACAAAAAATCAGTGGTATCAAGCATGACAAAATCTTCGTAGAGCGTATGGGATGAAAAGAGAGCGGTTGGTACCGGTAACACATCTATTCCTGCTGCTGACAAAACAGGGATGGCAGCGGTAAGCGAGCAATTTCCATAGCCGCACATATCATGGACGGCTGCAATACGAGGAATGTAGTTATTACTGCGCTGATATAAGGTAGTTTCTGGCATCAAGATGCTCCCTTTGTAAGTGAAGTTTTATTGTACGTCTACACCGAAAACAACAACAGGTTGATCAGTGGTTAAAGTACCTGGTTGTGCATAGGCTTTGAAGTCCTTTGGAGCAACTGATTGCGCAAAGTTTACGGCATCATAACCCTCGACAGCTTCAAGGCTTGGATAAATTTCAGCTACGATGAATTTGCCCTTTTCAAAACCAGTAATTGAATCAGTTGGTAAGACGTAAAATTCATCTTTTTGATCCATCAAAAGTTTTTTAGCATCTTGAAGTGCTTTATCAGCTTCTGATTGGGTCGCATATTCACCAATAACAACAAAAACAAGTGCTTCGTTTTTGTGTACACGACCATTAGGGTTTGCTTCTGGAAGTTTTGTTGAAGCAACGCCTTCTTCTGCACCAATAAGAGCAGTATCTGAGTTAGGATCAATGGTACCGCTGTTTACTGTTGATTGATCAAATTCTGTAGGATTAGCAGCTTGCTCGGGATTTTGTTCTGGAGTTTGTGCAGCATCATTTGATTCAGGTGCTTCAACTGTGCTTGTTTGAGCAGGGTTTTCCGTAGTAGATGCCACTGGTTGATCTGGAGCATCTGAACCTGAACCACAGGCAGCTAATACAAGTGAAAGGCCTGATGCTAAAAGAATAGCGACACCCTTACGTGTCCATGCGTTTTGAAACATTCTTTCTCCTTCAGTACGACTAAGTATCTAAGTATACCGAGATATACGCAATATCTAAATGATAGTAATAAACATAGCCATTTTTAGTTTAAAACATATTGTTATTAGACAAATACTTTCAATTATCCACATGAATTGATGAAGAAATAAGTCTAAATGCCTTTGAGCTTGGATATAATTTTATTTCCGAAGTACTATTGACGACTTAAAAATGGCAGGATTTTTTATCTTATGGAAACACTTTTTGTCTCAATGGCAATTATTTCGATTGTTGCAATTGCATCACCCCTTGCGGCATCACTCATTCCAAGAAAACCAATTCCAGAAGTTGTATTTTTGCTTTTTGCCGGTGCAGTTTTAGGGCCAAACCTCTTAGGTTTTATACATGTTGATGAATCAATCAGCCTTATATCCGAGCTAGGTATGGCCTTTCTCTTTTTGCTTGCTGGTATGGAAATCGACCCTAAGGACCTGAGCAGTGAGCGCGGCAAAGCTGCTGCAGGTACCTGGGCAGTTTCTTTCATCTTGGCTTTTTTGATGGTGACCTTTATCCCGGTTTTTTCTCATCACGAAGGCGCAATTGCCATAGTTATTGCGATGACTTCCACAGCCCTTGGAACCCTGCTTCCAATCTTAAAAGAGCGTGATTTACTCGATAAACCAGTAGGTAAGTCAGTTTTATCACACGGTGCAATGGGGGAGCTTCTTCCGGTCTTGGCGATGGCAGTTTTGTTGTCGGTCAGGTCAACGATTGAAACGATTGTTGTGCTTGTAGTTTTCTTACTGATTGCGCTGATTGCAGCATTTTTACCAAAAGTTTTTTCTGGTTTTGGTAAAAAAATGGCAGAATTTTTAGCCTCTCATGCTGAAACCACTTCTCAGACGATGGTGCGCGCAACCGTTGCTTTGTTAGTTGGTCTTGTTACTGTAGCAGCTCTCTTTGAGCTCGACATCGTATTAGGCGCCTTTGCTGCAGGTTTTGTGATTAGCTTCTTAGTAGCTGAAGAAGAAGATACGAATTTTATGAGCAAGCTAGACGGCGTTGCTTACGGCTTTTTCATTCCTTTTTTCTTTGTTGTTTCAGGCGCCAATATCAATTTGAAATCGGTTTTTGCAGACCCACTTCTATTGTTTGCATTCACCCTGGCCCTACTTTTCACACGAACAATTCCTGTATACCTGTCTACCTTTGTCCCAAAAGAGGACAAAGAAGAAATGACACAAGCAGAGCGTATCTCGATTGCCCTTTATGCCACGGCAGCACTTCCTATTATCGTGGCTGTTACAAACCTTGCGCTTTCAAGCGGTTTGATGGATGAAGTTGTTGCATCCATTTTGGTTACTGCTGGAGCCATAACGGTTTTAATTATGCCGATTCTTACCGCAATCATTTCGACCATCGTAAGTTCTCACCCAGTGGATGCAGCAGTAGAAATGGTGGCGAGTCCGGGCGATGCGCTTGAAATTTTTAAAGAACATGCAATCTTTGCAAGAGAATCAACCTCAGACGACCAAGAGGTAGGTCGCTTGCTTGCTCGTCGCTATAGGTTTATTCAAAACATGAAGACATCGATGGCCAGAGTTATGAGCGGTAAAACATCTTATCGTGGCTACACCTCATGGCCGGAACTTAAAGCTGCAGGTGAAGCAAGGTGGGAAGAGATTAATAAACGCTATGCCCATGTTCTTGAACATGAGACGAAGGCTTTGCGAACGGTCGAGAAAAGATGGAAACAACTCAAAGATCGCGGGGACCGAGCTTATAAAAAATACTTTGGCGAAGATGCCCTTAAAGAACTGGATAAGCAGGGGGATAAAAAAACTTCGAAGAAGCCAGCAGAACCTACGGAAATTTCGATTGCCCAAGGCAAGCGTTTAGAGATCAATCCTGCTGCTATCGAATATCCGCTTGTCGATAAAGAAGCCGTGCGAGAGCAGATTAAAAATCAACTAAAATCACGCGGTATCGAAACCAAAAAAGATGCTGAGCTTGCACAAAAACGCGCACAAGAAGCAATCGATAAGCTCAAAGAGCAAGACAAGCAATAAGAAAAAACTTAAAAAAGACGCTGCATTTAAGAAACAGCATCTAAAAAGCGGTGTCTCATGTATGAGCACACCGCTTTAAAACTACTTTGGCCTCGGTATAGTGGAATTTCAGTTTACACAATACCCTGTGCCATCATCGCATCGGCAACTTTTTTAAATCCTGCCATATTCGCCCCTGCAATAAGATTGTCTCGGTTACCCTGCTCTTCTGCTGCGCGCGCTGCATTTTGATAGATGTTGGTCATAATCGTATTGAGTTTTGCATCAACTTCTTCTGCACTCCACGATAATCTCTCGGCGTTTTGAGTCATCTCTAAACCAGAAGTCGCAACACCACCTGCATTGGCTGCTTTTGAAGGTGCAATGTATACGCCCTGCTCAGCGAGGAGTTTCGTTGCATTGAGCAAGGTGGGCATATTTGCGCCCTCAATGAGGTATTTCACACCATTTTTAAGCAGGAGTTTTGCCTTATCAAGGGTAATCTCATTTTGAATAGCTGCAGGAATTGCTAGGTCTGCTTCAATATCCCAAAGACAGCCGCCTTCATGATATTCAGCATGTGGGTGTGTATCGACATATTCAGACACTCTTCCACGGCGCTTTTCTTTTATTTCTTTTAAGGACTCAAAATCAATGCCATGCGGGTCATAAATCCAGCCATCTGAATCGGAAGCGGTCAAAGGGCATGCACCCAATTGGCAAAGCTTTTCTATGGTGTAGATGGCAACATTTCCAGACCCAGAAACTAAAACCTTCTTACCTTCAAGGCTATCTTGATGGTCTTTTAAAATGGCCTCTGCCAAATATACGATGCCATAGCCCGTAGCTTCGGTACGAATAAGAGATCCACCATAGCTCAGACCCTTGCCGGTTAATACGCCGGTAAACTGATTGGTTAGTCGTTTGTAGTGACCAAATAAATAGCCAATTTCGCGATTTCCAACACCAATATCTCCAGCAGGAACGTCGGTGTCTGCACCGATATGTCTGAAAAGTTCGGTCATGTATGATTGACAAAAACGCATGACCTCAACGTCGGACTTTCCTTTCGGGTTAAAGTCTGAACCACCTTTACCGCCGCCCATAGGGAGGCCTGTAAGAGAGTTCTTAAAGATTTGCTCAAAGCCTAGAAATTTCACCGTATCCATATTTACGCTTGGGTGAAAACGCAAACCACCCTTATATGGTCCTAATGCCGAGCTAAATTGAACGCGCCAACCGCGATTAACCCTAACGGTTCCCGTGTCATCAACCCATGGCACCCTAAAAGAGACGGTACGTTCAGGCTGAACTAAACGTTCCAGGAGTGCTGCATCCTCGTATTCTTTGTGTCCTACCACTAAAGGATCGATACTCGTAAGAACCTCTTCAACAGATTGTAAAAACATCGGTTGATAGCTATAGCGCTTTGAAAGATCTTCAAATACGCTTTCGGTATACTTCATAAGGTTCCTTTCTCGAATATCAACGGCATATGTCCTGAAAGATATGCTAGCTCAGTAAAAGTACTTTCTTTTATTTGTACTCCAAATACATAGCTAATCGGTAGAAAATCACTGTCTTTATAAAAAAAGTTTCTTTAAAGCAGCGTTATACTTACGATTATAGAAAATCACTGCTTTTATAAGGAGATTTGATGATTGAGCGCTATACACGAGAAGCCATGGGCCATATTTTCTCGACCGAAAATAAATATGCAATATGGCAAGAGATTGAAATTCTAGCATGCGAAGCACAGGCTGCCTTAGGTAAAATTGGCATTACTCAAGAAGAAGCAAAGTGGATTCGAGATCACGCAAACTTCGATAAAGCGCGCGTTGATGAAATTGAAGCTGTGACAAACCATGATGTCATTGCGTTTTTGACTAACATGGGCGAATTTATCGATAAGGATGTTGCCAAAGAAGACCCTAAACCTTCTCGTTGGGTTCATTATGGCATGACCAGTTCTGATTTAGGTGATACCGCCTTGTGTTACCAGCTTATTCAGGCAGTCGATTTATTGCGTCCGGCACTTGTCCGCATTGGGGAAATTTGTAAACGTCGTGCCTTTGAAGAAAGGAAGACGCTTTGTGTTGGTCGCACCCACGGCATTCATGCTGAACCTATGACCTTTGGTATGAAGTTTGCTTCTTGGGCATGGGAAATCAAGCGCGATATTGAGCGCTTAGACACAGCTCGTGAACACATTGCCTATGGTGCAATCTCTGGAGCAGTTGGTACCTATTCAAATATTGATCCGTTTGTCGAAGAATACGTGTGTGAGAAGCTTGGTTTGGTGCACGATCCGCTTTCAACGCAGGTCATCTCCCGCGATCACCATGCATTTTTAGCTGGTGTTCTTGCGACGATTGCTGCAAGTTGTGAACGAATTGCAACTGAAGTTCGAGCTCTACAAAAAACAGATACCATTGAGGCTGAAGAGCCCTTCAAAAAAGGTCAAAAAGGATCAAGCGCTATGCCGCATAAAAGAAATCCAATTACTGCAGAGCGCATAGTTGGTATGTCTCGTATTGTTAAGGCGAATGCGCAGGTAGCCTTCGATAATGTTGCGCTTTGGCACGAAAGAGACATTTCTCATTCATCTGCAGAGCGTATTGCTCAGGCCGACTCATTCATTGCGCTCGATTATATGCTTGCAAAGCTTGAGTGGATTTTAGAGGACATGGCTTTATATCCAGAAGCTATGCGAGCTAACCTTGATAAGACTCGCGGTCTTATTTACTCATCAAAACTCCTTTTAGCCCTGGTAAATACAGGCATAACTCGTGAGGAAGCATACGAGATAGTTCAGTCAAACTCTATGCAGGTGTGGGATGACATCCAACAAGGTCGCCAGGGAGCAAGTCTTCGCGAGCGTGTTGAGTCTGACGAGCGTGTGAACCTATCTCAAGAAGAGCTTGAACGAATATTTGATCCTTGGGATTTCTTGCAACGTATTGACGTTGTGTTTGATCGTTTAGAAAGCCTAAACTTTTAACATTTCGCTTGCCTATAAACCCACTGTATGAATAATTCAGTGGGTTTTATTCATGGACGACAGCTGTTTTGTATGCACTTTAAGCGCAGGTCTTGCTTATGGCTTAATTAAGATATACATCAGTATGCCAAAAGCGCTCACAAGACCGGCTCCGATAAAGGCCAATATCAGGCTTTTTTGTAAGCTCTGTTTGTGGGTGCGCAAGTCAGCATCACAGTTTTGGCACCTGTCAACTGAAGTTGGGTTTTCACTTTGACAATATGGACACTTCACTTAGTGGACTCCTTGTAAGGATTATCAATGACGCTACTTCAATTAAAGTATTTTATCGCAATTGTTGAACAAGGCTCAATTAATGCGGCAGCACGGCACCTTTATTCATCTCAATCTAACCTTTCAACTGCAATTAAAGAGATTGAGAAACAATATGAGCTCACCTTGTTTGAACGTTCAAATAGGGGAATTTCTCTCACGAAAGACGGTGCAGAATTTTTGGTGTATGCTCGACAAGTTGTCGAACAATATGAGCTCATGGATTCGCACTTCAAACATGACAAAGCAGTCCCTTTGCGCCTTGCAGTTTCTTCTCAACACTATGCCTTTTGTGCTCAGGCATTTATAAAAACGATTGATGAGTATCAGGATAAAGCCTATGAATTTGTCCTCAAAGAAACACGCACCTACGAAAATATTGATGATGTAGCTAACTTTAGATCTGAAATTGGAGTCTTGTATTTAGACGATGACAATCGTCGTGTGCTAGAAAAGGCCTTCGTTGAAGCGTCAGTAGTTTTTCACCCTCTTTTTACCGCACAACCTCATGTGTTTTTAGGCAAAAATCACCCACTTGCTAAGAAGAAGTTGATAAAACCAAGCGAGCTCGACGAATATCCACGCTATGCCTTTCAGCAGGGTGTCGAATCTTCTTTTTTCTACGCTGAAGAGCCCTTTTCGCGTCTTCCCGTAAAGCAGCGAATTTTCGTAAGTGACCGCGGAACGCTAACCGATCTTCTCACCGACTACCACGGATATACGATTTCTACCGGTGTTCGTTCAACTGAAATGATGCAGAAAATTGTATCAATTCCACTCGATACCGACATGAGAATGACCGTTGGTTATATTATTCATACCGAACGCCAGCCTTCTGTGCTTTTGCAATCTTTTATTGATAATATGCGTTCTATTATCCGTAAGAATAAAACGGTTAATGAGTACAAAATTGCATAAAGTCAATTGAGTAGAGGATTTTTGAGTAGAAAGATTTTAAAATGAGTACAACAAAGCATCACGTGGGTTTTGCAACGCGTTGGGGATTTATTCTTGCAGCAGTAGGCAGTGCCGTTGGCATGGCTAACGTTTGGGGATTTCCTTACCGTATGGCAACCTACGGCGGTGGGGCGTTTTTACTCATATATATATTCTTTGTTGTGGTTTTCGGTTCACTTGCACTTCCTGCAGAATTTGCTATTGGTAGACGGGCCCGTACAGGAACACTTGGAGCCTACGAACTTGCTTGGGCAAGCAGAAAACCATCGCTTCGCCCTGTGGGAAAGGCAATAGGCTGGCTGCCTCTTGCAGGTTCTTTATGTATTGCAATTGGTTATGCAGTCATAGTGGCTTATGTTTTGAAAGCCTTGTTTGACTCCTTGTTTGGCACACTGCTTACGGTAGATACTCAAATGTGGTTTGAGTCATTTGCTATGACACCTACGAGTGTTGTGCCTTTTCATGTAACCATTGTATTAGTAACGCTTCTTACACTTTTCTTAGGCGCTAAATCAATTGAACGTACGAACCGCATTTTAATGCCCGTATTTTTCATTATTTTCGCGATATTTGCAATTCGTGTAGCCTTCCTACCAGGAGTACTTGATGGCTATCTCTTCATGTTTACCCCTCGTTGGGAAGCGCTTGTCAATCCTGAAACCTGGATTTTTGCGATGGGTCAAGCCTTCTTTTCACTTAGTGTTACCGGTTCTGGAATGATCGTGTATGGTGCATACTTAAGTAAGGATGAAGATGTTGTTGCTGTTGCACGTAGAACCGCTCTTTTTGACACCATTGCAGCAACGGTTGCAGCGCTCACCATTATTCCTGCAGTTTTTGCTTATGGTTTGGATATAAGTTCAGGTCCTGGTCTTCTCTTCGTAACGCTTCCAGCAATCTTACAAGACATTCCGTTTGGTCAGCTCTTTGCCATCATCTTATATGTTGCCATGATTGCCGCTGGTGTAAGTTCACTCCAAAATATGTTTGAGGTAGTAGGCGAGTCACTCTTATACCGCTTTAAATTCCTCAAACGCTGGATAGTTCTCGTTTTAATCGCCGTTGTAGTTTTGGGTGTCGGATTAAATATGGAAGCAATCTTCCAATGGGGTCCATGGATGGATTGGGTTTCAATCTACATCATTCCTCTTGGAGCTACGATTGGTGCAATTTCCTGGTTCTTTGTTATGAAAAAAGAGGATCTCTTAGAAGAAATCAACTTGGCTGCAGTCAAGAAGCACGGAGACCTTTGGTATAACTGCGGAAGATACCTCTATGTACCTTTTGCTTTGCTGTTGTGTATTATTGCCCTTGCAATGCAGGTTGCTTTTTAAATTAGTTTTAAAGGTCTACCCTAGTAGGTCAAAATTAGTGGGTACACATACCTTATTGTGATGAACTAAGTGAGAATACATGGCAACGTGTATTCTCACGCATTAAGGGATGATGTGTATGCCAAATCAAGAGCCTGAGTTTCTAAGAAAACCCAATCCTATCACTGAATTTATTGATGAAAAAGAATATGACATTGTCGTGATTGGAGCGGGCTCTCCGGGAGTTCCATGTGCCTTAAGTGCCGCTGAACATGGCGCTCATGTAGCGCTTTTGCAAAAAGAAATTGCTGCTTCAGCTTGCGGAAATTTTGCTGCTGGCCTTGATATAGAAAAGTCTGATCCAGCAGAAGTTCAAAATTTAATTTCTGATCTTGTTGCAGCAAGTGGCCATAGAGCGCAGCGCGAGGTTATTGAACTTTGGGCTCGTGAATCTGGAGAGGCTTTTAGGTGGCTTGCAGAAAAATCTGATGAGGCGGGCTGTAGCTATAAACAACTGGGCAACGAGCCTCAAAAAACTCTTTATGATAAACATAATCAAAAACTCGAATTCTTAACCCTGGTATATGGGCCTAAACCATACAATGTTGGTATTGCAATGACCGAGCTGGCTCAACTCGCTTCCAAAAAAGGTGTAGATATCTTCTACAGCACTCCAGCTGAACAACTGATCCAGGATGAATCTGGTGCTGTTGTGGGTGTTGCAGCAAAAACAAAAGACGGTTATGTAAAGTTTTTAGCCAAAAAGGGTGTGGTGGTTGCCACTGGCGATTATCAAAATGATTCCGACATGGTTGAATATTACTTGCCTGATATAAAACATTTTGAGACTAAAAAATATGGCCGAACTGGTGATGGTCATAAAATGCTTGTGTGGGCTGGCGGCAAAATAGAAAATGTCACCCATACCAAGATGCTGCACGACTTTGATTCTGGTCATCCAGGACTCATGAACGCGCCAACACTTAGAGTTAACAGAGCTGGTAGGCGTATTGTAAATGAAGAAAAAGTTAAAATGGAATATATGAACAACTATCTTTTTGAAAAAGAAGATGCAGGTCATTATTTCGAAATTTTCGATGGTAAGGTCATCAAAGATGCAAAGCTTGGAGATGTAAATCTCCCTAGTTACGATGAGATAAAAGTATATATTGCAGACGCCGATGTTGATGAGCGACCAAATATTGTGAAGCCATTAATTAACACCTTTGAAGCACATAGCCTAGAAGAATTAGCTGAAAAATTAGGAATAGATAGCAAAACATTTTTAGCTACTGTCAAACGCTACAACGAATTAGCTGAAAAAGGCGAAGATGTGGACTTCGGAAAGAGCCCACAATATTTAAGCAAAATCGAGAATCCACCATTTATTGGAGTGGCACGCCACGTTCGCCTAACCATGGCTTGTGCGGGTATTGAAGTCAATGGCGAGCATCAGGTTTTGAAATCTGATCATTCAGGACTTATTGAAGGTGCCTATGCAATTGGAAATGTATCAGGCCGTTTTTATGGATCGATTGATTATCCGCTAGATGTTTTAGGATTGAATTTAGGTCATAACTTTACTGAAGGCTACTACCTTGGTAAAAAATTAGCGCAAAAATAAAATCCTGTAATAAACTTAAAACTTTCTGCTAAAAGCCTCTAACAGTTTTATTGAACAGCTGTGAGAGGCTTTGCTTTATACTTTGGTAATCCCCTTAACAAAGTAGAGAGCAAAGAAGAAGGAAGTTTTATGAAATACGGTATTATAAGCGGTATGGCTTGGGCGCTTGATACGCTCGTCTTGGGTATTGCCCTGGCCTGTGTTCCCTTCATACATACCGAACAAGCACTTGCTTTTGCGAGTGTTACCTCGGCTTTCTTTCATGATTTATTCTGCGCGTTTTGGATGTTTATCTATACTGCACTTAAAGGGCGACTTTCCCAGACAATAGCTGCGGTCAAAACAAAGAGTGGCCTTGCTATTGTTGTTGGAGCTTTGTTAGGCGGACCTGTTGGTATGACCGGATATTTAATTGCCATCAACAATATTGGTGTTTCGTATACTGCTATTATTTCTACCTTCTATCCTGCATTCGGCACTTTTTTAGCGCTCGTATTTCTTAAAGAACGGATGAGTTTGGTGCAAATCATCGCTCTTTTTGTAGCGCTTTTAGGCATTGTTTATATGGGCTTTCTCTCCTTAGAGACAAGTCATGCAGGAAATAGCATCCTAGGTGTTGTTGGAGCTTTATTATGCGTCTTTGCTTGGGGATCTGAAGCGGTCTTAGGAGCTTGGGGTATGCGCAGTGAAGTTATAAATAATGAAACTGCGCTTCATATTAGAGAGACTACTTCGGCAATAGTATACGGTCTTTTGGTAATCCCACTGTTTGGATCGTGGGATTTTGTGTCATTGAGCTTCTTTACTCCTGCAAATGGAATTATCTTAGGCGCTGCTCTTATTGGTACTATTTCATATTTAGCTTATTACAAGGCAATTTCTGTTATTGGTGCAGCCCGAGGCATGGCGGCAAATGTAAGTTATTCAGCGTGGGCAGTCGTCTTTTCACTCATATTTTTGCAGGAAATTCCTTCAGTACCCGTGGTAATTTGCTGCATCATTATTATGGGAGGAACAATCTTGGCCTCTGCCGACTACCGCAGTTTATTGAAAAAAAGTGCAAGCTAAAAGGGCAAAAGCTTAGTGGGTCGAGTTCTCAAGACATGAGAACTTAGAAATCGTTTTCTTAAGATCGTTTAGCAGCTCACAAGAAAGTGTGTAATAAGACCATTTTCCAAGTTTGCGTGTATGCACCAAACCACAGTCTCGAAGTATTTTCATATGGTGTGACAAGGTTGGTTGTGAAATAGCGCAAATCTCTAATAATTCACAGGCGCATTTTTCACCACAGTCAAGTGCTCGAACGATAGCAAGGCGGTTTGGATCTGAGAGCGCCTTAAAAACTAAGATAAGGTGATCATCTTCCATAGAAACTCCTTTAATGTTTGATTTTATATCTACCATAAATAAGTTATTTTATTATGTCAATTATTCAGAGTTTGGATTATTAGCGGCGCATACCATGGTATATCTAGGCGCTCGTTTCAAAGAACAGCAAAATCGTAAGCCATACAAGCATTGTTCACATATCTT
>JAUNLE010000013.1:20589-28964 GCA_030532415.1 Coriobacteriia bacterium
TACACTAAAGTCTTACTATTATGAGCATTCAATGTTTGAGGTGTATTTTTGGCACAGCACTATAGGTCAGTCCAAAAAAATACTAGAAGAAAAAAGGTGCAAAGCAAGAAGGCGCCTTTAACAATATCCAGGCGCCAAGCGCTTGTGGGTGCAGGTTCTGTCATGTTTGCTGCAAGCGCGGCAGGTATGTTTGCTTGTTCCAAAACACCAGAGGCACCCGACTTACTTGTTCAAGATTCGCTAATTTCAGATGACAATTTTATTGACATGATGGCCTATGAAGCGGTAGACGTCGATGCGATGCTTGAAAATACCTATCACTTACCCCTAGGATCAGTCTTATTTGCGACATCTGAAAATTATGGCGCTGTCTTATCTCAAAATGATGTTGCAGTTCCTATTTCTCAAATTGGGCTTTTGAATCTTAAGAGTGGAGATTATTCCGTTATTCACAAGACTCCTACGAGCGCGCAGGGCTATGAATTTATGGACGTGCGTACCTCTGATGATTTAATGGTTTGGACCGAGCTTAACTTTCATACGAGTGAATGGGCCTTGTTTGCTCAAAATCATAATGCGGGCCAAGCACTTGGAGAAATTACAAAACTTGACCAGGGTGATAAAAATACACTGATTCCTAATTTTGCTGTGTGGAGACACCAGGTTTATTGGCAAAGGATGCCAAATCCTAATGGTGATCATAAAACTCAGGACTCAATTTTATTCATGTGGTCAATAAATGATGCGAATGCAAAAGAAATTTGGCGCTCGAGCGGTCACTTTGCAACGCCTCCAACCTTGTCAAAAGACTTTCTTGTTATAACTCCTCGCGTGCTCAACCAGCAGGGCACTCATTATGGTGTGACCGGAATCAATTGTGTGAGCAACAAGATGTTCGATCAATTCGTTTTACCAAAGAGCGTAAAACCAAGTACGGCAACATATTTAGACGGAAATTTTGCAATTTCAAATGAGGCGAGCTATGGCTTTGGCGGGCTTTTAGGAAGCATGGGCACGTTTTTGGGGAGAGGAGGCAAGCAGTTTCTTGCCTGCACACGCGAACCTTATGCGACTGCTGTTCAAACAGGTAACAGGATTTGCATCAAAAATCGTGGATCCATGCTTATCTTTAATCCCCAAAATGAAAGTTTTTATCGACTGCCTGCGACAAATAATTCTATGGAATGGGGAGATTTTCCCGCAGCTGAGGGCTTGTGTAATAAGTTGTTTGTGTATGCAACAACAAAAGATCCTCAAACAGGACTTCCTGCAGAGGTAACGGTAAGAAGCTTTGTTTTTCCTGAGGCCGGAGCGCAAAGCGAAGATGGAAAATCAGATAAAGAACCAGCTCAAATTTATCATCAAGCTCCAATAACTGTAGTGAATCCAGATGGCACGCAAACAACGATTAATCCCGAAATGGATGCTTTCGTTGTTAAAGACCCAAGCGCCATCCCGGACGATTCTGAAAACACGACTACACCGGAGTCTGAAGCGGAAACAAGCAGCACAAACGAGACAGAGCCGGCACAATAAGACAAGCTCAAACGACTGTCAAAATATCTTTAATATATAAATAGTGAAATTCTCCACAATTGGGTATCGTTTTAACTATAATCTTGTGAGCAGGGTATACATTGTAAGATATTTCCTTTTATTTTCGTAAGGAGTGTTGGTATGGCAAACGATGCCCGCAGAATTCTCTTAGTTGAGGATGAAAAAGCAATTCGTGATGCAGTTGCAGCATATTTAGAGCGTGAAGGTTATTGGGTTACCGGAGTTGGTGACGGTCAAGCAGCGCTTGAAGAATTTAATAAGCGCAAGTTTGATTTAATTGTCTTAGATTTAATGTTGCCGAAACTTTCAGGAGAGCGTGTATGTCGCGCAATTCGTGATGAATCCGATGTACCAATTATCATGCTAACTGCAAAAGGCGAGGTAGAGGATAAAATTATTGGTCTTGAGCTAGGAGCTGATGATTATCTCATCAAGCCTTTCTCACCTCGAGAACTTGTTGCACGCGTTAAAGCACTGCTTCGTCGTAGCCATATTGATTCTGAGCCACAGCGTGAAGTCTTAGATTTTGGCGAGCTCGTTATCGATGTGTCTGGTCACAAAATTTTAGTGAATGATGAAGAAGTTGACCTTACAGCATCAGAGTTCAAGCTCCTTACTACCTTAGCTCGCTATCCAGGCCGTGTGTACACACGTATGGAATTAGTCGAAAAAGTTTTAGGATACGACTTTGAGGGTTACGAGCGTACGATTGATTCTCATGTTAAGAACTTGCGTGCAAAATTAGGTGATGATCCAAAGAATCCTAAATGGCTCTATACCGTACATGGTGTTGGATATCGTTTCGAGGCGCCTGAAAAGAAGCCTGCTGAAAAAAGCGAATAAAAGCTTTGTAGGTTTACAATAAAGAAATATATGTGAACTTCTAGCTCATACTCATAATAGAACCTGCGTTATACTATGTTTTGTAGGACAACGCAGGTTTTTTCTTATCAAACAAAGTGTTTATATATGAAATTTAAAGCCCAAAAAAATGAATTACCTGAAGAGCTTGCTGATGCTGGTGGCCAGGGAAGTCAATGGTCTACTAAACCAATAAATAATGACAATGTAATTTCGTATGGCTCAAGGATGTCGGCATCATTTGCGCTTATAGCAGCCATGACCGCGCTTATATTAGTAGCTGTTTTGGCAATCGTTTGGGATAACGAGTTTGAACAATACACTCGCGCAAACATGAAAATTATGGCGAATACGGTGGCCAGCAGGGTTGCCGAACGTTATGAAATGTATGGCTATTGGGCCCCACAAGTACTAGATCCTGCTCTCAATACATCCAATGTTTCAGAGGATATTGGTATTCAGGTGCTTGATGGTAACAATAAAGCTGTTTATGATGACACCTGGATAATTTCAGACGGCAAACCACTTAGCCCCGATTTATCACTAGCTCCTGTTGGCTCTTCTGTTGAATCAGCTCCTATCGTTATTGGTTCCGGAGTAAAAGTTGGCGTAGTTAATATTTGGGCATTTGGATCTGAGTCATTTTTCACCCAAAACGATATTGAATTTCGTAATTCCTCTTGGAAGGCAATTTTAATTGCTGCTTTAGTAGCAATTGGACTGGCGCTCATTGTTGGTTTTCTTTTTGCTCGAAGCCTCACGATTCCTATAAAGAAAATTACTATTGCTGCAGAACACATTAAAGATGGAGATCTAACAGCTCGAACGTATTTACGCGGTAACGATGAGGTATCGCATCTAGGCCAAATCTTTGACTCAATGGCTCGATCCTTAGAAAAAGATAAAGAAATTGAGCGCAGGCTTACGACCGATGTCGCCCACGAGCTTCGCACACCACTCATGGCTATTCAGTCAACGGTTGAAGCAATACAAGATGGTGTTTTACCTGCCGATGAGGAGCGACTTGCCGTAATTGGTGGTGAGACACGCCGCCTATCTCGACTTGTCGATGCACTCTTGCAATTAAGTCGTCTTGAAAACAAGGACTCCAAATTCAATTTCGTTCGCTATGACCTTATCGACCTAGTCAATTCAATTGTTATTGCGCACGAGGCGATGGCGCGTGAAAATGGCTTATCACTTGAATTTATTAATAAGACACAAAAATCAAGTTTGATGGTCGAAATAGATCCAGACAAAATCAGACAAGCAATCGTAAACCTGCTTTCAAATGCACTTCGCTATACCGATTTAGGTGGCGTCATTACGCTTTCAGTAGGGGAATCTCGTCGTTCGGTTTCTATTTCAGTTTCAGATACTGGAATTGGTATTGAAAAGTCACAACTCGATTCAGTCTTTGGGCGTTTTTGGCGTGCTGAATCCTCACGCGACCGAGCCGCAGGAGGTTTGGGAGTAGGTCTTGCCGTTACCAAAGAAGTGGTCGAGCGCCACCATGGAACGATTCGAGTTGAGTCTGAGCTTGGCGTAGGAACTTCTTTTACCGTAATTATTCCGCGAGTTCAACCAAATAAAAGAGAGGTTGAAACCACAGGACAAATGCAGAAACTTGAAATGGAAGCTGCAATTACCGAGCCTGACATTAGAGAGGCCGCTCGCAAAAAAGAGCGAGAACGAACGCAGGCTTCAAAAGACTTCTTACTAACAGGTGATGAGGAAAAGACTGAGCAGCATACACATAATGATGATGAGTTAATCGGATAAATGTCTTACAAAGCCGCTACAATAGGTGAGAACAAACAATTTTAAGATAAGGATGGATGGTATGGCATCAGATATGAAACGCCCTGATTCTCAAGGCAAGGTTCGTGATATCTACGATTTAGGCGATAAACTTCTCATGGTTGCATCTGATAGAATCAGTGCTTTTGATTACATTTTGCCTGATGAGATCCCTTATAAAGGAGAAGTTCTTACGAGAATTTCGAAATTTTGGTTCGAGAAATTCAAGGAGCTCATTCCGCATCACCTTATCTCAACTGATGTAAAAGATTTGCCTGAAGAATTTAAAGAATACGCCGAATATCTCGCAGGACGCTTTATGCTTGTCAAAAAAGCTGAAACGCTTCCAGCTGAATGTATCGTGCGCGGTTATTTAACCGGATCGGGCAAAAAGGAATATGACAAAACCGGAACTATTAAAGGTATAGAACTTCCATCAGGCCTTGTCGAGGCTTCGAAAATCCCACACGCAATTTTTACGCCATCAACAAAGGCAGAAATTGGCGATCATGATGAAAATATTTCTTTCAGCCGCCTAGAGGAGATTGTTGGAAAAGAGCTGGCAGCAAAGCTTAAAGATGCATCACTTAAGATTTATGAGGCAGCTGCTGAGTACGCGCGTGAACGTGGCATTATAATTGCCGACACAAAATTCGAGTTTGGTATGATTGATGATGAAATGATTCTCATTGACGAATGTATTACTCCTGACTCCTCACGTTTTTGGCCGCTTGAGGGTTATAAAGAAGGAGAGGTTCAACCTTCTTTTGACAAGCAATACGTAAGAAATTGGCTAAAGGCTAACTGGGATATGCAAGGTGAACCTCCTCACCTACCACAAGAAGTTATTGAAGAGACTTCCAAAAAATACATCCAAGCTTACGAGCTTTTGGTAGGAGAAAAATTTGTGCCTATGAAAGAGAGCTTATAAGTGACACAAAGAAATCCATTAAACGAACGCTATAACTCGGATAAACCTAAAGGACAAACAAGAAAATCGGCCGCATCTGCTAAACCTAAGCGTAAAGCAGCCGATACGGTCTATATAAGTGATTCTAAAAAAGCTTCTGGCGGTAAGAAAAAAGAATTGACCAAGCTCGAGAAAAAAGAGCAGAACAAGCTGCGCAATGAGCGGGAAAATAAAATATTCGCCGCCGCAACTGCACTTACACGCAAGCAGCCAGGATATCGTCGCTATAAAATGATTTGGTGGATTATTTTAGCCTTCGCTATTCTTGCAACAATCGCTTCATGGTTATTCCAACTAAAACAAACGAACTTTGGTCAAGCGCCAATGGTTGTAAGCTTGGTACTCGCATACGGAGCAATCATTGTTGCCTTGATTTTAGATTTTAGAAAGGTTCGTCCTGTTAGAAAAGAAATGCGCCAGCGAGCTGCCACCATGAGTGAAAAGCAGCTTGATGCAATTATTGCAGAAGAAGTATTGCGCAATCGAAAGAAAAAACAGGTGAAATCGAAAGAAACGCAAGCAGAACAAGATGCGGATAAGCTTGAAGACCAAGATACGAGCAAGTCGGATTTAGAAACAGAAGAGACTTCAACAAGCGAAGCTCCTAAAAAAGATATGTCTCGTATAAATTCTTATCGTCGTGGTTCCACAAAATAAGACAAAAAAGTTACCTAAAATTGGCTGCATACAGCAGCATCTTAAGACCTCCTCTAAAGAATTTCTTAGAGGAGGTCTTTCTAAGTCGGTCTTTTTAATCTACAGCTTTCAGCGATGCAGCCATATCAATTTTCTTGAGTTTGTAACTCATAAATACGATGACTATAAGTGTAAACACTAAGGTAATAGCTACAGATAAGAAATAGGAGAGCGGACTTATCTGGCGAATGAACATTAAGTCGTCGATTTCAGCAGAACGCATGATAAAGGTGCAAAGCAGATAACCTAAAGGAATTCCCAGTATTGTTCCCATTACGGACAGGATAAAGGTTTCTCTAAACACATAGGAGTTAACTTCTTTATTAAAGAATCCCAGCACCTTAATGGTTGCGATCTCGCTGTTTCGTTCTTCAATGTTGATATTCGTAAGGTTAAACAAGACGATAAAAGCAAGTGAACCTGAAACAAAAATTACGAGGATAATAAGCATATCGAGTGAATCGGTAAGATTCGTATAATTGGTCGTTAAATCTTCTGGGAATGTTATAGAAGTGATAGCAGGGCTTTCATTTAATTTATTACTAATTTTTGCTCTATCCGAGATATCTTCAGAATAATTCAAAATAATATTGTATTCAGCTGCTTCGTCAAAAATCGAAGTATAGGCATCTTGGCGCATAAAGATAGCATTTCCAATATAGTAATGAACAATTTTATCAAGCGTGACTTCTATTTCTTCTTCGCCTTCACCAAGTGAGAGCATAAAGGTATCGCCAGGTTTAATAAGAAGGTTTTCAGCAAGCTTTTCGGTCATAGCGACTTCATTAGCTTGAAGATTTATAGGTTCAAGCGTCTTGTAATCGAGCAAATTATAAAAGTTAGACAAGTTTGCGCCGTCTTCTGGAACTATGATTGCGGTATCACGAATGATGCCAGATTTTTCTTCAGAGGCGTCAATATTTGAAGCTTCTGCATTGCGCAGTTGTGCTTGAACGCTATTTCCTGTTCGAGCCGTTTCTCCTCCAACCGTGAAGGGGATGTCTTCAGGATCTCCATCAGGATTAGATGCTATAGCTGCAACATTTGCAAAGAAGGCCCACTTGCCTTCTGGATATTGTTCCTTCATAGCACGCGCGGCCATCGAATTTTTATCGGCCGTTTTTGATTGGGGATCTGCGCCGGTGTCGACACCTATAATTTCGTTATAAAGATAAATGTTGTCGAACTGACGTGTAACAAAGTCGCCCAAAGCGTCTTTAATACCAAAGCCTGTTATTAAAAGTGCTGTACATCCAGCTATTCCAATAACGGTCATAATCATACGCTTTTTATATCTGAACAGATTTCGGGCAGTTACTTTTGCAGTAAAATGCATCCGATTCCAGATTGGAGTAATGCGCTCAAGGAAAATTCGTTTTCCAGGTTTAGGCGCACGAGGAAGCATAAGAGCGCTTGGTCGTTCTCTAAGAGATATTCGAACTGCCGAAAAAGTTGCGATTAAAGCTATAGAAACTGAGGCTACGAATGCAATAATCATATCTTTTGCATGAGGTTCTACCAGAAATTCGACATTGGTATAGATGACTGAATATGATTGCCATATGACCTTGGGCATCACGTAAATACCAACCGCTATACCGATGCCTGCGCCTAAGACAGATGCTAGACCTGCAAATGCAAGATATTTAAGGGCAATCGCTCCGTTAGTATAACCAAGCGCTTTGTAAGTACCAATTTCGATTCGTTCAGACTCAACCATTCTGGTCATTGTGGTGAGCGACACGAGCGCTGCAACTAAGAAGAAGAAAATAGGAAATATATTAGTAATCTGCTCCATGCGCTGGGCATTTGCTTCGTAGGTAGCATAGGTTGGGTTTGCCGCCCTTGATAAGATGTACCATTTTGCATCATCTATATCATTTATTTCTTCTCTTGCTTCATCCAATTTATTTTGAGCTGCTGCAATATCATCTTCAGCTTTTACTTTTTGCTCCTCAAACTCTTTGAGGCCATCTTGGTATTCTTGTTCACCCTTGGCTAAATCAGCCTTAGCTTTATTAAGTGTTTTGCGACTATCAATAAGTTTTTGACGCGCATCTATAAATTCCTGTTCTGCCAAGGCCTTATTTTCGTAATAGCTTCTCCAGCCGTCTTCGAGTTCTTCAATGGCTTCATCAAGCTGCGCTGCTCCATCTTGAATTTGAGCGATTGCATCATCAATTTGCTGTAAGCCATCTAAGGCTTCCGCTTCTCCAGCATTAAGCTGAGCTTCTGAAATATTAAGGGATTCAATTTCGGCTATGCCCGCATTAATCTGAGCAAGATAGCCCTCCGCCTCGGCACGACCGCTTTCTAGCTGCGCTTCAGCTTGACTCTTTTGTTCCTGTAAAGAAGCCAAGAAGCCTTGAGCAGCTGCTAGAGCTTGCTGGAGTTCTGCTAGTTGTTCTTCGACACTAGGCTCACTTGGATTAACTGGAGGATCTTCACCTTCGCCTGGGTTCTCAGGATCAACAGGAGGATTTTCACCTTC
>JAUNLE010000085.1 GCA_030532415.1 Coriobacteriia bacterium
AGATGAAGTATATAAGATAAAGGAGGAGCGCAGTCATGCCTACTACCAAAAGTTATTATGACGTCTTAGGCGTGAGCAAAAATGCTTCGTCCGACGAAATAAAAAAAGCATTCAAAAAGCTTGCAGTTAAATATCACCCCGACGCTGGTGGTGATGAGGATAAGTTTAAAGAAATATCTGAAGCCTACGAGGTATTAAGCGACCCAAAGAAAAAGCAGGAATACGACCAGTATCTCTTGTATGGTGGAGCAAACTACGGTAACTATGGCACGGGAGGCTTTACCTATTCACAAGGCGGCTCTTCAATAGATTGGTCAGAAATCTTAGAGTCTATTCGCCGAGGTGAAGGGGCTTTTGGTTCTAACTTCGATTTCGATTTTGGAGATTTTGGAAGTCGTAGAACTCGTTCGGTCCGCGGAGCCGATCTTACCTTAAAACTACAGATTAGCTTTGATGAAGCAATACGCGGAACGCAAAAAAAGGTGAGTTACCGCATTCCGTCAAGCAAGGAGCGCCAGGAGTTAACCGTAAAAATTCCTGCAGGTGCTCAAGATGGAGGCAAGCTTCGCTACAAAAAACGCGGTGAGTATGGAACAGGTAATGGAGAGCGCGGCGACTTAGTTATTAGCACCATTGTTGCTCCTCATCCTTACTTTACGCGCAAGGGTGCCGACGTTTTAGTTGAAGTTCCGCTTGCACCGCATGAGGCGGCGCTTGGAGCACAAATTACCATCCCCACCCCTTATAACAAGGAGTTGCGCTTGAAAGTTCCAGCTGGAACACAAGATGGTAAAACATTTAAGTTCCCGAATATGGGGGCCGCTGATGTGGCGCACAAGGGCAAAACAGGCTCGCTTTTGGCAAAGGTGAAAATTGCAATCCCTGAAGAACTTTCAAAGGCTGAAGAAGAAGCCTACAAGAAACTGCAAGAACTTGATACTCGAAGTATACGAAGCAAATTTACGAAATAAGAAATGATGATGAGATGTGAAACGCCAGGATAAAAATAAACCACTGTATATGATAAGCGTTGCGGCAGAGCTGACTGGCATGCATCCTCAAACCTTGAGGATTTATGAGTCAAAAGGGTTGCTCAATCCGCAACGCTCTCGAGGTAACACGCGACTGTATTCACAAAACGATATTGAACGCCTTGATTTAATTAGTAAGCTTACAGCCGAAGGTATTAATCTAGCTGGTGTTATGCGCATTATCGACCTTACCGAGCGACTCAATAGACGCGAAAGTGAAATTGATGAGCTGCGCAAGCGTATCAAAACGCTCGAAAATAGCATTCACGAATACCGAATTAAAGAGAAAATAACAGCCTTAGTTCCCTATGCGCAAGCAGGTGAAAACACCCTGCACCGCTTTTTGTTGGAATTAGATAGGGGTGATGATTAGTGAGACTTGAAAAGCTTGCAATCAGCTCTCAAGAGGCATTGCAAGAAGCTATAGGCCTAGCCTCTGATTATCAGAGCGCGCAAGTAGAGCCGCTTCACCTACTGAAAGCGCTTTTAGATAGACAAGAAAGAAATATTAAAGCGATTATCGAGCGCGTGGGCACCAATCCTCATGCCTTAATTGAGGAGGTAAACAGCCGTCTTGATGCTTTGCCAAAGGTAAGTGGTGTCGCTCAAGCAGTCCCTTCTCAGTCTTTGCTGCGTGTCTTGGAAAACGCAATAGCACAAGCAGGAGAGATGGGAGATTCTTTTGCCACGACCGAACACCTCCTTATAGCACTTGCCGACGATAAAGAAAGTGCAGGTTCGCTCCTTACAACTGCAGGTGTCACAAAGAAACGCCTTGTTGAAGCCTATGATAGCTTGCGTGGGGATTCTCGCGTAAGCTCACCGGACCAAAAACTTGAATTTGAAGCCTTAGAAACTTATGGGCGAAACTTAAGCGACCTTGCACGCCAAGGTAAGCTCGATCCAGTTATTGGCCGATCTGATGAAATTAGGCGAACGGTTCAAGTTTTGTCCCGTCGTACCAAGAATAATCCAGTTCTTATAGGAGAGCCTGGTACGGGAAAGACGGCAATTGTTGAAGGCCTTGCTCAGCGTATTGTTGCAGGCGATGTTCCTGCAAGTTTAAAAGATCGTGAGCTCATAGAACTTGATATGTCGGCCTTAGTAGCAGGCGCTAAATATCGAGGTGAATTTGAAGATCGCTTAAAAGCAGTGCTCAAAGAGGTTGCTCAGTCTGACGGCAGGGTCGTGCTCTTTATTGACGAGCTTCACACCATTGTTGGCGCTGGTGCATCCGAAGGTTCAATGGATGCGGGAAATATCTTAAAGCCAGCACTTGCACGCGGAGAACTGCACGCAATTGGTGCGACGACTTTGGACGAATATCGTAAATATATTGAAAAAGATGCAGCGCTTGCCCGCCGTTTTCAACCGGTTTTGGTAAGTGAGCCAAGTGTAGAAGACACCATAGGAATCTTGCGTGGACTGAAAGAAAAGTATGAGATTCACCACGGTGTGCGCATTACCGATGGAGCCATTGTGGCAGCGGCAAACCTTTCAAACCGCTACATTCAAGATCGCTTTTTGCCCGACAAGGCAATCGACTTGATGGACGAAGCAGCATCGCGCTTGCGTATGGAAATCGATTCGATGCCTATTAATATAGATGCACTTGACCGTCAAGTTACGCAAATGCAAATCGAAGAGCAGGCGCTTATGAAAGAGGATGATGAAGCCTCAAAAGAGCGTCTTTACGACTTGCGCCGCGAACTTGCCGAAGCTCAAGAGCGTCTTGATACAAGCAAGGCTACCTGGCAAAACGAGAAGACGGCTATTGGAGAGGTGCAGCGCTTGAAAGCCGAGCTTGAATCCGCTCGCATTGAAATGGAGAAGGCAACGCGCAACGGCGACCTCTCGCGCGCTTCAGAAATACGCTTTGGCACAATCCCTCAACTTGAAAGCCAGTATCAAATGGCAGAAGACCAAGTAAGGTCGATGCAAGATGCAGGTGCTCTTCTCAAAGAAGAAGTTGGCGAAGATGAAGTTGCAGCAGTAGTCTCTGCTTGGAGCGGTATACCAGTAAGCAAGATGATGCAAGGCGAGATGCAAAAGCTTAGAAACTTAGAAGCCTCCCTTCACGAACGTGTGGTAGGTCAAGATGAGGCAGTCGTTGCCGTAAGCGATGCTATTCGTCGTTCGCGTGCAGGGCTTGCCGATCAAAACCGTCCCCTTGGTTCATTTTTGTTCCTGGGGCCAACTGGTGTGGGTAAGACGGAACTTGCAAAGGCGCTTGCTGAATTCTTGTTCGATAGCGAGAAAAGCTTAATTCGTATCGATATGTCTGAGTACATGGAGAAATTTTCAGTACAGCGCTTAATCGGTGCGCCTCCAGGATACGTTGGCTACGATGAAGGCGGCCAGCTTACTGAAGCTGTTCGCAGAAACCCATATAGTGTTGTTTTGCTTGATGAAATGGAAAAGGCCCACCCGGATGTCTTCAACATTTTGCTGCAAGTCTTAGATGACGGGCGCTTAACTGACGGACAAGGTCGTGTTGTTTCCTTTAGAAATACGATTGTGATAATGACCTCAAACTTAGGAAGTCAGATTATCTCGGAGATTTCTAAGAGTGATG
>JAUNLE010000014.1:0-10743 GCA_030532415.1 Coriobacteriia bacterium
GCTTAAAGAAGGAAATGTCATTGAGTTTTTTGATAAAGACAAACATGATGAGGACGCTCAAGTTGTCTTGCGCGCACATATAATTGATCGTATTGAAACGCAGGGCGGAAGACTTGTGCGCTTTGAGAAAAGTCAAGAACACATGAGTCTTGATGAAGCGCTGCACCTCGTAGGTTCAATTCCACTTCCTCCCTATATCCAGAATTACCAAGGCGACACCGAGCTGTACCAAACAGTTTATGCCATGGACGATGAGCATTCTGCAGCAGCTCCTACGGCTGGTTTGCACTTTACGGATGAATTGATTGAGAAACTCAAAGCTCAAGGCATTAAGTTTGCAAGCGTTGAGCTTGAAGTAGGGATAGATACCTTCAGAATCATCAGTGAAGAAAACGCTGAAGATCACCAGATGCACACCGAACGCTACCATGTAAGCCAAGAACTTGTAGACCTCATCGAAGAAACGAAGGCAGCAGGAAAGCGCGTTATTGCGGTAGGCACGACTTCGGTTCGCTCACTTGAGAGCGCTTGGGATAGCGAGCAAGGAAGGCTTGTTGCAAAAGAAAATGCGACAACCGACTTATATTTGATGCCAGGGTCAAGCTTTCATGTGGTAGACGCGCTTATCACTAATTTTCACGTTCCGAAATCGAGCTTGATGATTTTAGTGAGTGCATTTGCGGATCGAGATCAAATTATGAAGGCTTACGAGACGGCAAAGCAAGAGCACTACCGCTTCTTATCATTTGGCGATGCCATGTTTATTATCTAAAAGGGGCAAGGATGGATAAGCTTTTTACCTATGACGTGGTGGCTCAAGATGAGCATACCCATGCGCGAGCAGGCGTGTTTCATACGGCGCATGGACCTATTGAGACTCCAGTTTTTATGCCTGTGGGAACCAAGGGTGCTGTTAAAGGTATTACCATGCCCCAGCTCGAAAGTTTGGGCACGCAAATAATCTTAGGCAATACCTACCACCTTTCTCAGCGACCAGGTCCAGATATAATTGCCGAGGCCGGTGGACTTCACGCCTTTAATAACTGGAACAAACCCATACTTACCGATTCAGGTGGTTTTCAAGTTTTTTCTCTTTTCGACACCGTTAAGCTTTCAGACGAAGGTGTGGCATTTACGACCATTCGTGAATATGGTGGGCAGAAGGTGTTTTGGACGCCCGAAATTAATATGGATATTCAACAAAAAATCGGAGCTGACATTGTTATGCAGCTCGACCAATGTCCTGCGTATCCTTCACCTCGCGACTTTGTTGAGCGTGCCGTAGACTATACGACAAAATGGGCCGAGCGCTGCTATAAGGCGCATACAAGAGAAGACCAAACCTTGTTTGCTATCGTGCAAGGCGGCATGCACATGGATTTACGCTTGAAATCGCTGCATGAACTTCAAGAAGTGGGTGATTTTTCAGGGTTTGGTATTGGCGGCTACAGCGTAGGAGAGCCCCACGAGCTTATGTTTGAAACGCTCGAGCCTTTGGTTTCGGAGCATATGCCAAAAAATAAACCGCGCTACCTCATGGGTGTGGGAAACCCTACTACCTTAGTCAGAGCAGTTGCTGCTGGTGTTGATATGTTCGACTGTGTTTTGCCTACGCGCACCGGTAGAACGGGCACGGCCTTTTCAAGCAAAGGGCGTATGAATTTAAGAAATGCTCACTATAAACGTGATTTTGGGCCACTTGATCCCCAATGTGCTTGCGAGGTGTGTAAAAATTATAGCCGTGCTTACTTGCATCATTTAATAGGTCAAAAGGAGATGGTTGGATTTACCTTGGTGAGTATGCACAATGTGTATTACCTCATTAATCTTATGAAAGAGGCAAGAGAGGCTATTTTGGCTCATTCATATAAGGAATTCGTTGAAAAATGGATGTCAAGTGAGGCTGCAGCTGATTATTAAGCTTAAGAGTCTTATAATAATCTAATTGTTCAGTTTTAAACGAGAAAGTGATTGTATTTATGGCGGATAAGACCAATTCGTCAAGACAGGCGCGTTCTTCTCGTGCGGTTGAACCTAAGCGTCATAAGATTACTATGGTGGTCCTCCTGATCATCTTAGTCTTATGCGCAGTAGCGTTCACACCAATCGGAGAGAAGATTACGCAAGGTCTTGATCTACAAGGCGGCGTGTCGGTTATTATGTCGGCATCAAAACCAGACGGAAGCGAAGTGAGCGCCGAGGAGATGTCGCAGGCAACTGCGATTGTCGAAAATCGTGTGAATTCCCTAGGTGCCTCGGAAGCTACGGTTCAAAAATCTGGTGCAACTTCAATTTTAGTTCAAATTCCTGGTGCAACTAATCCTGAAGAAGCGCTTGAGACGATAGGTCGAACAGGTTTTCTTGAATTTGTAGATATCGATGTCATTAATGCGCTTAATGTAGGTACTCCAAATCTTGAACTTAAGCAGGGGACTTATGAGGCATTTATGACGGGTGGCAATATTGAAAATGTTTCAATTGGTCAAGAATCTCAAGGTTCCCCATACTATGCAGTTAACTTACGTCTAGACGCCGAGGGCTCTCAAATCTTCAAGCAAAAAACTGCTGAGCTCGCACCTTTAAAAGGACGAATTGCCATTGTGCTTGATGGTGTTATCAATTCTGCCCCAACGGTGCAAAATGTAATTCCTGATGGTCGCGTATCCATTACCGGCGGTTATTCGGTTGAGGGCGCTCAGCAAATGAAAACCATTTTGGATTCAGGTTCACTTCCTGTAAACCTTAACTACTCAGAGTCTCGCGTGGTAGGTCCTACACTTGGACAAGCTTCATTACAACAGGGTTTAATAGCGATTGCGGTAGGCTTTGCAATTGTTATTATCTACCTTTTCATCTTCTACCAGGGCTTAGGTATTTTAACCATGGGCTCTCTTGCAGTCTTTGCCATCGTCTACTTAGGTATTTTGGCAGCTCTTTCGCAAATGGGCGTCTTTGCGCTATCACTTCCTGGTATTGCCGGTATCGTACTTACCATTGGTATGGCGGCCGACTCTTCAATTTTGGTTTTAGAGCGTTTTAGAGAAGAATTGCGCATGGGACATTCAATTAAAACCGCTGCCGCAAATGGCGCGCGTCATGGTATTGGTACTTCTATTGATGCCGATATTGTATCGCTCGTATCAGCTCTGTCGCTTTTCTTTATTGCGGTAGGACCAGTTAAGGGCTTTGGACTTACTTTGGCGCTTGGAATTTTATGCGACATCGTTACTATGTTCCTCTTCAAACTTCCTGCCCTTAATTTACTGGCACACTTTGCAATCCCTAAACATCCAAAATTCTGGGGAATTGCGAGTGATGTAGCGGAAGGTAAAGAGAAAAAAATGGACATAAGGAGGTCTCGTCGTGCGTAGTCATTTCAAACGCGAAATTCCCTTTATGTCGGTTCGCTACATAATGTTTGCGATTTCGGCAATATTACTTGTGCTTTCAATCGTTGGTATTGCTTATAAGGGATTGAATTTTGGTATTGAATTCCAAGGTGGTACCTCAATTGATTTTCGTAATACCGCAGCCGTTAGCACCGAAGAAATGCGAACGATTTTAGCGGAGCAAGGTGAGCAAGCAGCTGTTATTCAAACAACCCTAAGCGAGGATAATCCTGGCTTTTTAGTTCGTACCACCGAAACAGATCCAAATGCAGCCTCTGCTCTTGCAAAGGCGGTTTCTGATAAGCTTGAGCTTCCTGAGGATTCCTATACCGTTACCACGATTGGTCCTGGTTGGGGAGCAGACGTTACGAAGTCTTCGCTTATAGCCTTCATGGTTGCAATTGGACTTATCATCATTTGGATTGCAATTCGTTTTGAATTCAAGATGTCGCTTACCGGTATCCTTTCGCTTTTCCACGACTTACTTATTTTGGTTGGAGTGTATGCCTGGACTGGTCGCGACGTTACGCCAAATGTTATTGCCGCACTGCTCACGATCATGGGTTATTCACTTTATGACACCGTGGTGGTATTCCACCGCATTAACGAGAATGCAAAGAATGCAGAATTCGCTAAGAATAAAACCTTCTTAGAGATTGCCAACAAATCGCTAAACGAGGTATTTGTACGTACGATTAACACCTCACTTACCTCTTTAGTTCCTGTTTTGGCCATGCTTTTCTTCGGTGGAGAAACCTTAAAAGACTTCGCCTTTGCGCTTTCATTAGGACTTATCTTAGGTTCGTATTCTTCAATCGGAATTGCGACACCTTTATATAGCATTTGGAAAAGCATCGAGCCTGAATGGAAAAAAGTAGCCCAACGTTTAGAGAACAAACAAAAGAAGCAAGAGAAAAATCTGGGAACTCACGTATAAGGTATGAATGAAAAATTAGGACATAAGCGTTGGCACTTACATGATGTTGATGAGGCGCTGCGAAAACAGTTAGAAGAGGTGACGGGACTACCACGTCTTGCCGCCACTGTTATGGCAGCTCGCAATATAAAGCCTGAGGATGCTCAGGCTTTTTTGCATCCATCCTTAAGTCGCGATTGGCTTGATCCTTTTGATATTCCTAATATGCAAGCGGGTGTTGATCGCCTAAAACAAGCAATCTTGCAAGGTGAAAAGATTGCGGTTATTGGGGACTTCGATGTTGATGGTATTTCTGCCACGGCAGTGATGACAGGCGGACTTCTTGACTTAGGAGCGCAGGTTGATGCCTACATTCCTAGAAGATTTGACGAGGGCTATGGCCTTTCAAAAGAGGTTATAAATCGCGTAATTGAAGGCTCTCATCCCAAACTTATTGTGACGGTCGATACCGGAATTGCAGCTAAAGAGGAAGTTTCCGAGCTCTTAGCAAGAAACATCGATGTGGTAGTTACCGACCACCACGAGCCATCTGAATTTGTTCCAGAACATATCCCTGTAATAGATCCTAAACTCGATGAATTGTGCAAAAGCCACGAAATAGCAGGTGTGGTTGTTGCACTTAAAGTAATTTGTGTGCTCGGAAAAGAGCTCAATCAGCCAGATCTTTGGCGAAAGTATACTGAGATTGCAGCTCTTGGCACCATTTCTGACATGATGGTTTTGACGAGAGAAAATCGCGCGATTGTCTATGACGGCATTATGCGTATGCGCAACACCGAGCGCTATGGTCTTGTGGCGCTAGCCAAAAAAAGCAAGATTGACCTATCAAACATTACGGCAGACGCCCTTTCGTTTTCAATCATTCCTCGTCTGAATGCCTCGGGAAGAATTTCAGATCCAAAAATTGGCTTAGACCTTTTAATATCGCAAGATATGAAAGAGGCAGAAGCCTTGGCGCAGCAGCTCGAAGAGATTAATGATGAAAGGCGCGCATACGAATCAGATTTAACTGAAGAGGCATTCAATCTTGCCGAAAGCACCTACAAAAACGAGCGCTGTATCGTGCTTGGTGGAGAAGGCTGGCATGAGGGTGTAAAGGGCATCGTTTCATCTCGGCTGGTCAATCGCTTTCATGTTCCTGTACTTATATTCACGATTAGCGATGGTGTAGCACACGGATCGGGCCGAAGCGTTGGCACCATTGACCTGTTTAAAGCAGTTGAGCAATGCTCGGACTTGCTTATTCAATTTGGTGGTCATGCTGGAGCGGTGGGTGTCACCATTGAAGCCGCTAACCTTGATGCATTTCGTGAACGCTTGCAAGAAGTTCTAGCCGAACTTGATGAAGAAGAATTTGTTGACACCATACAAATAGATGCTGAAGTTGATTTGTCGCTTTTAAACTATGAGCAAATTAATGCTCTTGAAGCCCTCAGACCATTTGGACAGGGCAACAGGGTGCCAATTTTTCTTGCCAAAAATGTGATATTGGAACATAAGTCACGTGTTGGTAAAGAAGGCGAGCACCTGCGGTTTTTAACGACCAACGGCAAACAGGCGCTTCCAAGCATTATGTTTCGCACGCCTAACATCGAAAAAATAATGGATTATCAAGGTGTCGTCGACATTGTATTTGAAGCACAAAATGAGACATGGCAAGGTAGGACCAAACCTAAGCTCATGGTTCGAGACATCTTTATGCATAGATCTGAAGAGAAGTCGGACGCAAACAACAAGACCTTAATTGACGAATTGTTCAACAAGACCGATCAAATTTTGTCGAACAACGAACTAAGTGGCATTGTCGAGGCTGAAAGTTTTTATACGAAGATTGCGGGCGTGAGCTTCGATAATCGAGAGCTCTTGTTGAAAACGATTAAAGCAGGCGATGAGCTGCAGCTACGCCGTGAGCCTGATAACGCCTTTGATGCAAATGCAATCGCGCTTGATACCAATGATGGCAAGCATCTTGGCTATATTAATCGTCAAATTGCCCAAATCATAGCGCCCGTAATAGATTCTGGCACGTCTTATCGAGCTTTAGTAAAAGCAATTACAGGCGGGGGAGCTAAACGACTCGGGGTTAATGTTGAAGTCCAAAAGCTTATCTCAAATACCAGTAAGCATAAAAAAGATGAGGCGCGCAGGTATATTGACGATAAAAAGCGCGCTTTAGCAGGCATGAATCCTAAAGATTTGCGAGAAGAGCTCAGAGCATTATTTATAGGAGATAATGACTTTTTAGAGGTGCAAGCGCAAGCTCTTGAGCATTTGTCTTTAGGAGAATCCCTGCTTTGCGTTATGGCAACAGGACGCGGTAAGTCTTTAATCTTTCACATTCATGCCGCCCTTAAGGCCTTGCTTGACAAAAAAGCTTCTGTCTTTGTCTATCCTTTGCGCGCACTGGTAAACGACCAAGCCTTTCATCTTACGAAAGTTTTTAAACAAATAGGCCTAACGGTTAAGGTTTTAACTGGTGAGACGAGCTTGCGCGAGCGAAACGAAGCTTACCAGGAACTTGCCGATGGTTTGCTTGATGTGATCTTGACGACTCCTGAGTTTCTTTCAATTCATGTTCAAAATTTTGCGAAGGCCAAGCGCATAGGTTTTGTCGTCATTGATGAGGCGCATCATGCAGGTATGGCAAAGGGTGGCCACCGAGATGCATACAACAAGCTCCCTCATATTTTAAAGATGCTTGATAAACCACAAGTGCTTGCCGTGACGGCAACTGCAAACGATGAGGTTAGCGAGTATATAGGTGAGCTCGCATCGATTGATAGGATTTTAGTAGACGATGCCAAGCGTGAGAATTTAAGGCTAGATGATGGCCGTAATACTCGTCATAAAGAAACGCGTTTAATTTCTTTGGTTGCAGAAGGCGCAAAGACGCTCATCTATGTTAATTCAAGAGAGCAGTCGATTCACCTTGCAGCGCTTTTAAGGAAGCGAATTCCGAGTCTTGCGCATAAAATAGCCTTTTATAATGCAGGTTTGAGCAAGGCCGATAGGGCGGCGGTTGAAGAGGCGCTTAGGTCTTCTCAAATTAGTACGATAGTTGCCACCTCTGCTTTTGGCGAAGGTGTTAATTTGCCCGATGTACGCCACGTTATCTTGTATCACCTTCCCTTTGGCATGGTGGAATTCAATCAAATGTCTGGAAGGGCAGGGCGCGATAAGCAAGAAGCTTGGGTCCATATTTTGTTTGGCTCACAAGATGCGCGCATTAATGAAAGAATTATTGAGGCAGCAGCTCCAAGCAGGGAAACCCTAGTTGCGCTGTATAAGACCTTGCGCTCCTTGAGTGCTCATGAACGTGAGAAAGGCTTTTCTAAAACCAATAGCGAGATTGCCCAATTGGTCCTCGAGGATTACCCTAAATCACATATTGATGAGCGCTCTATTTCTACTGGAATTGCCATCTTCAAAGAGCTTGGATTTCTCTCGACGAAAGGTTTTGGCTTTGGCCGCGTAATTTATATGGATCAGCATCCTTCCCATATGGATTTAGAAAACTCAATTCGTTATTTAGAAGGCTTGCGCTCAAAAGATGCATTTCAGGAATTTAAGTCGTGGATTTTGTCGGCCGAAAAAGCTGAGATATTAGACCGATTTATCCAGGCCATAAGCCCTACGAAGTATGGTGCATAAGACGAGCTGGAACACGATTGGGCTATGATAAGGCAAGGCTAAGGATAAAAGTTTTAAGGAGGGCGTATGTCTCATGAGCATTTAGAATCGATTGATTACGATTCACCTTGGACTCAAGAGGAATTTTTAGCTTACGACAATCGACTGCTCGAAGATGCTAAAAATGCGCCTCAGGCCGATAAGTATGAAGAGCTCTTTGAGCTTTGCTCATCTTACATGAACGATGAGCAGCTTAGAGTCATTAATCGCGCCTATAATTTTGCACGGCTCAAACATGCCAAGCAAAGACGACGCTCCGGAGAGCCCTATATTAATCATCCGGTAGAGGTCGGTATTATTCTTGCACATATTTCAATGGACCAAGATACCGTTGCAAGCGCCGTCTTGCACGATACGGTTGAAGATACCGACACTTCCTTAAAGGTCGTTGAGCACCTATTTGGTGCTGAGGTGGCGGGTTTGGTCGATGGTGTTACCAAACTTACGAATATAGAGGTAGACTCACTTTCTGCCCAACAGGCTCAAAACTTACGCAAGATGTTTTTGGCAATGTCTAAAGACATTCGTGTCATAATCATTAAGCTTGCAGACCGCCTCCATAATATGCGTACCCTTATGGCGCTTCCTGAAGATCGCCGTATTTTCAAAGCGAAAGAAACCTTAGAGATTTACACGCCGCTTGCTAACCGTTTGGGTATTTCTTCTATGAAATGGGAGCTTGAAGACCTTGCCTTCTTTTATTTAGAGCCAGCTAAATACCAACAAATTCAACGTATGGTTTCTGAATCACGCTCTAAACGTGAGGCCTATCTTGCTCAGGTTATTACCATACTTGAATCTGAAATAGACAATCTTGATGGTTCTTTTCAAATAAACGGAAGGCCAAAACACCTGTATTCGATTTATCAAAAAATGAAGTCGAAAGACAAGGATTTTTCTGAAATATATGACCTGATTGCCCTGCGTGTTATAACAAAGACCATTAAAGACTGCTATTCGGTCTTAGGAACCGTTCACTCACTTTGGAAGCCAATGCCGGGTCGCTTTAAAGACTATATTGCCATGCCAAAGTTCAATATGTATCAGTCGCTTCACACGACCGTTATTGGTCCTGCAGGTCGCCCTCTCGAGATCCAAATTAGAACTGAAGAGATGCACAAGCAAGATGAATACGGAATTGCAGCTCACTGGTTGTATAAGGAATCGGGTAATTCTTTAGGTGATAAAGACGAGCAGTCGAAAAGCTTGGACGAAAAGCTAGGTTGGCTTAAGCGCACCTTAGACTGGCAGTCACTTGATGACATGAGTGATCCTCAAGAATATTTAGATTCTTTAAAGATTGACCTGTTTGACTCTGAGGTCTTTGTTTTTACGCCTAAAGGCGATGTGATGTCTTTGCGCATGGGTTCGACACCCATTGATTTTGCATACGCAATTCACACTGAAGTTGGGCATCACTGCGTGGGAGCTAAGGTCAACGGTTCGGTGGTTCCCCTTAGTTATGAGCTTCAACTTGGAGACCGGGTAGAAATCATCACGCAAAAAAACTCTGCCCCTTCACGAGACTGGCTTAATATTGTCAAAACTTCATCTGCCCGCGCAAAGATTAAGTCATATTTCTCAAAGATTAGTAAAGATGACGACACCTTAAACGGCAAAGAAATGCTTGCCCGTGAACTAAGAAAGTCAGGGCTTGGAATTTCAAATTCGCGTTCGACCCGCGTTTTAAATGAGGTTGCAAGCAACCTTGGTCTGGGCAGTATTGATGATCTTTTTGCATCTATTGGTGCTGGAAAAACGACGGTACGACTTGTTGCTAATAAGGTTCTAAATCTTTTGGATAAAGAAAATGACCCAGCTCTTGAGGCTGAAAAACGAGCACTCTTGTCCTTTGAAGTGCCCATGAAGGCTCCAAGAGCAAATCGTCCAAAAAAGAAGCGCTCACAAAATCAAGGAGTTATTGTGGGGGGAGACGCTGGGGACGGCATGCTTGTCAGGTTAGCTCATTGCTGCAATCCCGTAGTAGGAGACGATATTATCGGTTTTATAACACGCGGACGAGGCATTTCGGTCCACCGTGCTAACTGCCCAAATGCCCAAGATTTACTTAAAAATCCCGAGCGCATGATTGACGTTTCATGGGATCACGATCAAAATCTTGATTCTCAGGTTGAAATCGTGATTACAGCACAAGATCGTTTGAGGCTTTTGCAAGACATAACTGTTACGATTGCAGATTACGGTGTTAATATCTTATCGGCAGCAACGCACACTGATAAATCTGGAATGGTTGAAATGAGGCTTTTGCTTGAACTTTCAAGCATTGCTCAACTTGACGCCTTGCTAAGAAAGGTAAAACAGGTAGAGGGCGTACGAAATGCCCGCCGTTTAAATCCAGGCGAAGGTGCTACGACTAAAAAGAAACATTAGGAGCTATTTCATGAGTGTTGATGTTAGGTGTATTGTAAATGGTGCGATTAAAGAAAATGCCTATGTCGTAATTAAAGACAAGCATGCCCTTATAATTGATCCGGGCAGTGAACCTCAGCATATCATTGAACAAATTTCTGATAATACGGTCGATGCAATTCTGCTCACCCACAGGCACTTTGACCATATAGGTGCAGCTCAATATTTGAGCGATAACTATGGAGCACCTATTTATATTCATCCAGAAGAGCTTGCAGAGGCAAAAAGTAGCCAACAGTTTGAAGAGCATATGGCTGGCTTTGTAGATAAAACTGGCTTTGAGCCTGGTCCGATTGA
>JAUNLE010000014.1:10753-15145 GCA_030532415.1 Coriobacteriia bacterium
TGAGGATGCTCAAGAAATGAATGACGGCGATGTGCTTGAATTTACGACTATGTCGTGCAAGGTCATGCATACGCCTGGGCACACGGCTGGGGGAGTAAGCTTGCTTATAGAAGATAGGCTCTTTAGCGGGGATACGCTTTTTAAAGGCTCTATGGGCAGAAGCGATTTGCCAAGCGGAAACCAGCATCAATTATTTAAATCGCTTGTTGTGCTTTCCAAACTTGATGAAAAAACAGTGGTCTATGCAGGCCATGGAGCATCAAGCACGATTGGAGAAGAAAAGGCAAGCAATCAATTTTTAAACTTTGCAGTGTCGCACTATAAATAAGCGTGCTGCACTTTGCATAAATGTTGAAGGGATGGACAATTTCATGGGATTGCGCGCACCTCGCGGAACTGAAGACTTATTAACAGAAAAGTATGAGCAGTGGATTTATCTGCAACACAAGGCGGCAGAAATCTTTTCTCGCTATGGTTATACATTTATAGAGACACCCCTGTTTGAGCAAGTCGACGTTTTTGTTCATGGAATTGGTGAGTCGACCGACGTAGTTTCAAAAGAGATGTTTCGCGTCTTGTCGCCCGATGCTTATCGAAAAGTATCAGAAGGTGAAGCCTCAAAACTTAAGCACGACCAAAAGTTGGCGCTGAGGCCAGAAGGCACGGCATCGGTCGTTCGCGCAGCCCTCGAGCATAATCTTATCCCACAAGGGTCTGCTCCGATAAAACTCATGTATGCTGGGCAAATGTTTCGAGCTGAACGCCAACAAAGAGGTCGCCTCAGACAGTTTCACCAAATTGGGGCTGAATGCCTTGGTGCTCCTGATGCTATGGCCGATGCTGAAGTCATCATCATGCTCATGGAGTTTTTTGAAGCGATAGGTCTTGAGCCTGCTTCCCTTCGCCTCCTCATCAATACGCTTGGCGATGATGAATGTCGACCAAACTATCGAGAGATGGTAAAACAATACATTTTAGATCATGCTGATCTTTTGGATGAAGACTGCGTTCGCTATGCTCACACAAACCCACTTAGAGCCTTTGACAGCAAAAACGAAACCTGCCAAAAGGTTATGGCGAATGCTCCGCTTATGAAAGATTATTTGTGTGAGGATTGCCGCAAGCACTATGAGGAACTTCGCGGCTATTTAGATAGAGCCGGCGTGATGTATGAAGAAGATCAAAAATTGGTAAGAGGCCTTGATTACTACACGCGAACGGTATTTGAAGTACAAGTGCTCGATGGCCTGGGAGCTCAAAATGCTATTGGCGGTGGCGGTAGATACGACAAGCTCATTGAAATTTCGGGAGGAAAACCAACTCCTGCCTTGGGTTTTGCGGTAGGAATGGAACGTATTTTGCTTGCGCTTGAAGACCAGGGCAAGCTTCCGGAATTTCCAAGAGGCAATGAGATATATGTTGCTTTTCCTGACCCTGCGCACAAGGCGAAAGTTTTTGAGCTTGTATCGACCTTGCGCTCACACAAGTTTTCAGTTCAAACTGACTACCAAGAGCGCTCGCTTAAATCACAACTTAAGCTTGCAAATAAACAAAATGCTCGCTTCGTGATTATTGTCGGTGAAGAGGAGCTAAAAGAACAAAGCGTCACCGTAAAAGATATGCGCTCTGCATGTGATGAGCGCATAAAGATTGATGAACTTGTCAACTATCTCGAACAACAGGCGTAATTTCTTGTATTATCGAGAGACTGATTAATTTGGATTAAAGGAGTTTTGTTTCATGCCAGAGCTGTTTTCTATGCACACGCATACTGCGGGTGAGCTCACCAGTGCAAACATTGGCGAAGAAGTTTGTTTAACAGGTTGGGTCGATCGAAGACGTGACCACGGTGGATTAATTTTTGTCGACTTGCGCGACCGAGATGGTGTAACTCAGTGCACCTTTGATCCAGATCATGCGGGTGAAGCCTTTAGCGAGGCAGAACGCATTCGTCCTGAATGGCCTATTTTAGTAAAGGGTCGGGTACGCGTGCGTCCTGAAGGAACGGCGAACCCTAATATGAAGACGGGTGAAGTCGAGGTTTTGGTTTCGGGTATTGAGGTCTTAAACCAAGCACAAACTCCACCTTTTGCCATTGAAGACGGGATCGATACAGCAGAAGAAACTCGCCTGCGCTACAGATATTTAGACATTAGACGCCCCGAGGTTTTTCAAGCCCTTAAGCTGCGCTCTATGTTCACCCACGCTATGCGCAATGCGCTCGAATCACGTGGTTTTATCGACGTCGAGACGCCAATTTTAACGAAGTCTACCCCAGAGGGCGCTCGTGACTATATTGTACCTTCGCGAAACGCACTCGGTTCTTTTTACGCACTTCCTCAATCTCCGCAGCTCTTCAAGCAGCTCTTGATGATTGGTGGTATTGAGCGTTATTACCAAATCGCACGCTGCTTTAGAGATGAAGACTTACGCGCCGATCGTCAACCTGAATTTACCCAGGTAGATATAGAAATGTCTTTCGTAAGTGAAGAAGATATTTTAGCTACCATGGAAGGCGTGTTCAAGGAAGTTTTCGGTAAACTCGACATCGAGGTTCCAACGCCACTTCCACGCATTGACTACCAAGATGCCATGGATCAATACGGCTCAGACAGACCAGACGTACGCTTTGGTATGAAGCTTCACGATGTTTCCGACATCTTTGCGAATTCAAGCTTTAAGGTTTTTGCTTCTGCCCTTGAAAACGGTGGGGTAGTAAAGGCCATCAATGTAAAGGGCGGCGGCAGCCTAAGCCGTGGCGACATCGATAAATTTGGTGCCTTTGCTATGGATCAGGGTGCAAAAGGAATGGCCTGGATTCAATACACTAAAGAAGGCGAAATTAAGTCGGCAATTAAAAAGTTCTTAAGCGAAGAAGAGCTTGCTGGTCTTAAAGATGCGCTGGCAATTGAGGACAACGACCTCGTATTATTTGGTGCTGACAGCCGTGCGCTCGTCAATGAAGTTTTAGGTGCGCTTCGTCTTCATGTTGCTGAAGTTATGAATATCCCACGTGAGGGCCATGCATTTTTGTGGGTTGTAAACTTCCCAATGTTTAAATATGTTGAAGAGGAGGGACGCTACGCAGCCGAGCACCATCCATTCACCCTTCCTCGTACCGACAACTTAGATGATATTGAAAACAATCCAGAGGCTATCGGTTCGTATTCATACGACTTTGTTATGGACGGATATGAGGCTGGTGGCGGTACCTTGCGTATCCACAACTCAGACCTACAAATGCGTGTCTTGAAGCGTCTTGGCTTTAGTGAAGAAAAGGCACAAGAACAATTTGGCTTCTTGCTAGAGGCACTTTCTTATGGCGCTCCTCCACATGGCGGTATTGCACTTGGTCTTGATCGTATTTGCATGCTTTTGAATGGTTCAGATTCAATTCGAGACGTTATTGCCTTCCCTAAGACCTCTTCAGGTCAAGATACGATGACGGGGGCACCTGATGAAGTAAGCTCACGACAACTGAAAGAATTAGGTTTATCCATCCGTTAAGCCAATTTTTTGTGGGCTAAATCACAAAAATTGTTTATAGTAAATAGGAGCAGCCTGTAAGTGGGCTGCTCTTATTTATATATAAAGGTTTGGTGTTTGTATGGATGTAGGTTCTTTATTGCCCGTTTGGAGCATTGTCCCGTTTATAGGCATGCTCTTATCAATTGCGATCATTCCCTTGGTTAAACCAGAGTGGTGGGAGCATCACCAACTTCATGTTGCGCTTGCATGGTCGCTTATCTTCGTTATTCCGTTCGGAATTGTTTTCGGTATTCATGAACTTTCGCTGCAATTGGCTGAAAGTATCGTTTTGGACTATATTCCGTTCATCGTATTGCTCTTGGGACTGTTTGTAGTTGCAGGCGGTATTGTAATCAAGGGCACCATTATTGGTACGACCAAAGTCAATATGATAATTTTGAGTATTGGAACGCTCTTAGCATCTTTTATTGGCACGACGGGCGCTGCCATGCTCTTCATTCGTCCTTTACTCAGGGCAAATGCGTGGCGTAAATATAAGGCACACACGGTCATTTTCTTCATCTTTATGGTTGCTAACCTCGGTGGTTCACTCACACCTTTAGGCGATCCTCCACTCTTTTTAGGTTATCTTCGCGGAGTTCCCTTCTTTTGGACCTTCCAAAACATTTGGCATCTTGCGCTCTTTAACGCCGTCATCTTGCTGCTCATTTACTTTTTCATCGATAAATTTTTCTTGAAAAAAGAATATGCTGCAGGTAGACACCCTGAAGATGTCTTGGACGGACAAGTTAAAGAAAAGGTATCACTTGAAGGTGCTCACAACATCATCTTTTTAGTCATGATTCTTATTGCTGTTATTTTAAATGGCTCACTTGGAAAGATTGACGCTTTTATCGATCCGGC
>JAUNLE010000014.1:15155-26225 GCA_030532415.1 Coriobacteriia bacterium
ATTGCCTTTTTGCCCTTTGGTTTTGAATACTTCTTTAAGATTGTTTTGATTTTAATCGCAGCGTATCTTTCACTTAAAACAACTAAAAAAGAGACTCGAGAGAAAAACGACTTTAACTACGAGCCAATTTTAGAGGTAGCTCGCCTCTTTATTGGTATCTTTATCACCATGATTCCAGCACTTGCGCTCTTAAGAACCCATGGTGCCGAAATGGGTCTTACCGAGCCCTGGCAGTTTTTCTGGGCAACCGGTTTGCTCTCATCATTTTTAGATAATTCACCAACCTATGTTGTTTTCTTAACCATGGCTGGAGCACTTGGAGCAGCTGAAGGTGTTGCAACAACGGTTGGAGTTGTAGCCCCTCACCTTTTGCTTGCTATTAGTGCAGGTGCTGTTTTCATGGGTGCAAATACCTATATTGGTAATGCTCCAAACTTTATGGTTAAAAATATCGCTGAAGCAAACGGTGTCGATATGCCATCGTTCTTTGGCTATATGGGATGGTCAATCCTTATTTTGTTCCCCGTATTTATCCTAGATACGCTTATATTTTTCTTATAGCTGTTTGTTTGTGCTTGCTTGTTCTCTTCGCCTGATAGGCCTTAATCATTCGAGGAAGTGCCTTGAGTTCCATGACGAAGGGAACGAGCAAGATGAGCATAGATCCCAGTGCCTGACCAAGGCTAAAGCTCGTATTAAATAGGACAACAGTAAGAATACTGGCAACTAAAGGCTCGATTGTGGCATAAAGACCTGCCTTGGTTGCTCCAATAGACTTGATACCTATCATAAATAAATTTGATGTAATAACCGTTCCCATGATGATGGTTACAAAAATTGCAACAAACCATTGCTGCCCAGTAATCTGAGGTGTGTGTTGCCAAGGTTGTACGAGGGGAGCAAGCACAATTCCGCCAATTAAAAATGCCCATGCAAGTATAAGATCGGTTGGAAATGATTCAAATAATTTGGTCGGAGCAATGGTGTAAATTGCCGTGGTAATTGCTGCAAGTAATCCCCACAGCAGCGTGCGCTCACTAATCTTAAGGCTCGTAAAGTCGCCACCCGTTGCAACAAAGAAGATTCCCACAATGGCACAAAGGCAGGCAAGCATTGCCGACTTCGAGGGCAGCGTGCGAGAGCTTAGCGCAAACCATAAAAGGATAAATACAGGGGAGAAAAACTCTAAAACCGTTCCCGTTCCTGCATTCGATAGACTAATGACTTTGAAGTAGGAAAACTGGCAAAATGCCACACCAAAAATGGCGTAAAACAGCAAATACTTGTAATTCTTTATATCTTTGAGCGGTTTATATACGTCTTTGCCATATTTAATACGACAAATGCCAAGCATAATAGCAGCGCTTAAAAAAAGCCTAAGCACGACAAGCCATTCAGGAACAATATTGCTTGTCGTAAAGAGATATTCAGCCCCAATGCCAGAAAATGCCCACATGATGCATGCGGCTATGGTCATGATGAAACCCGTGCGATAGCGGTCGCTTACCAGAGTTTGCCAGTGAGCTCTCATGGACACGTGCTCCTGTCTGTTAATCCTGAAAATTATTGCCGATAAATTCTATACTTTTTTCTGCTACTTAGGGCTGACAAAATAGCTTACATACCAAAATTATTCTTTACATTTGTTAGTGTATAGATAGTGTGATTTAGTGCTGTAAATCGTTTGAATTGAGAAGGGACAAACAAGATGGCGGACAATCCTAAAATCAAAATAATTAAAGATGGCCCCTATAAGGTAAGCGGAGATATTCCTCTTAAAGAAGGCTTCATTGTCCCTCATCTTAAAGGCTATGTTTTAAAGGACGGTAAAACCTTTGATCATGAAGAGACATACTATCTGTGTCGATGCGGACATTCCAAAACCATGCCTTTTTGTGATGGTTCTCATGCAAAACATGGATTTGATGGGACAGAAACCGCTTCTCGTAAACCTTATGAAGAGCGAGCTGCAATTCAAGAGGGCGAAGGTATTAATCTAGCCGATGATGGTCGCTGCTCACTGTATCGCTTTTGCCATGGCTATGATGGTCATAGTGCTTGGGAGCTTACCGATATGTCTGCCGATAAGGCTTATGCGGACGCTGCCCGTTTTCACGCATCAGAATGTGCGGCAGGACGTTTAACTATCATCGAAAAAAATGGTGAAGTTTTCGAAAATGAATACGAAAAAGAGATCTATGTAATCCAAGATCCTGAAAAGGGTGTAAGCTCTGGCTTTGTCGCTCGAGGCGGCATAGACCTAGAAGCTGCCGACGGTGAGCTGTATGAAAATCGAAATCGCTACATGCTTTGTAGGTGTGGTGAATCAAAAACAAAACCCTTCTGTAGGGCGGACCATATTTTAAGCAATTTTGATGATGGACACATTCCAAATCTTGATGATTTAATGACAGAAGAGGATAAGCTACCAGGCAAATAAGCAGGTGCAAAAAATGACGCATCATCTCTACTGAACAACTATTTACTGCGCTTGTCAAGACTTGTACTTTTGACCAACTTGGGTAGTATAAAGGTAACCCATCCTTCGCGGATCACTGCGATGGACCGACGTTTTACGATAGGGAGCCTTAGATTATTGCTCGTACAGATATCCTTCTTTGTTAAGGAAACTGGAAAAGCATTTGCGGGCACCCACCTGATCTAGGTGGGTTCATCCTTAACCGTCGAGGGGTGGGCACGCCTTCATATCGTGGTAGAATTTAGCCAGTAATTGAAACATGGAGGCTTCCAAAGATGGCTTTACATCAATCCTTACAATCAAGAATTCCCCTTATTCTTCTGGCTGCTGTTCTTATCCTTGCGCTGAGCGCTTGTGGCGGTAAGGGTCCTGAAGATTTAGAAGCAGAAGCAAGTCAAACAGCGCAGGCTGAAACGCAAACAGAAACGGTGCAAGTTCCTCCAGCACCAGCAATAGGCGAGCGCTATATTAATGCAGTCGACAGCACTGCGCGCACGAAAGCCGCTCGTGAAGCCGAGCGCTATATTAAGGAAGAGACGGCTAATCATTTAGATCGACTCGTATTAAATCCGGAATCTGAATACTGGAATTTCCCTGGCGACCTAGGAGAATTCGACAAGGCTGGGTTTATCTTGGCCTATGATGCCTATGTAGATAACAATGCAGTGAAGCCTTATCGCATTATTTTGATTCGCGGTAATGAAGAGGCTTCTTGGGAAGTTAAACGTTTCAGTAAGGAGAATATAAACCTTACGGGCGAAAATAATGATGAGCAGGATGGAACAGATGATTCTGCTAATAAGTAACAATCTGTTGAAAACAAGGCCTAGTAAGAGTAACTCTTTCATACTATGAAGTTTTTACATCTTGCTGATTTACACTTAGGTAAAAAAGTTAATGGTTTTCGTTTAATTGAAGACCAAAGATATATTCTCAAGCAAGTCTTAGAGACGCTTGACCAAGAAAAGATTGACTGCGTTTTGTTGGCGGGGGATATATATGATTCGGCCTATCCTCCCGAAAGTGCGGTTGAGCTTTTAAGTTTCTTTATTACCGAGCTTGTCAATCGTTCATGTAAGGCAGTGATTATTGGCGGAAACCACGATTCGCTTGAGCGCTTAGGTTTTGCAAGTGATGTTTTAGCGCACAGTGGCATACATTTTGTAACATCGCTTGAGAAGGCACTTGAACCAGTTGTATTTCATGATGATTTTGGCTCATACAATGTATGGGCGCTTCCGTATTTCAATGCAAGTTCCTTTAATTTAAGCCTTGATATTAAAGTTCACACCAGTCAAGAAGCGCTTGATGAGATAGTCAAAAGGATACAGGCAAAAGCAGAATTTTCAGATGCGAGTCAAAATATTTTAATGGCCCATCTTTTTGTGACACACCAAAGCGCTTCGCCAGAAAGCTCTGATTCCGAGCGCCTCGTTCTTGGAACCTTAGACAATGTGGAAGCACGTTCTTTTGAGGGCTTCGATTACGTAGCGCTTGGGCACCTGCATAAACCTCAAAAGATAGCTCGTGATACCATTCGTTACAGTGGCTCACCGCTCATGTACTCATTTTCTGAATTAGCTTCTCCTAAACGAATGATTGTTGTGAAGCTAGAAGACCAATCCCTTCAATTGAATGAGATAGCGCTCAAGCCCTTGTATCGCATGCAGGAACTGAGCGGAAGTTTAGATGAAATCGTTGCTCTGGTTCCACAGATGGATGAAGAAGCCCGCCTTGCTTACACACGCGTTACCCTGACCGATGAACTTGAGCCGCTTGATGCACTTGAAACGCTTAAAAGCTACTTTCCTCATCTCATGATTTTGCGCTATGACAATGCACGAACGCGTGCGTACTCAGAAAACTTTGAACTTCACCACGAAAGTATCCAAAAAGATTATTTTGAACTTTTCAGTGAATTTTTTGAACTTCAAAACGGACAGGCTATGAGCGATGAACAAGCAGCTTTAGCTAAAAAGCTTTATACATCGATACGTGAAGATGAGATCTAATGAAGCCAATAGTACTAAAAATGCAGGCATTTGGCCCGTATCTTAAAGAGACGAGCATCGACTTTAGTGCTTTTTTCGATTCAGGTCTTTTCTTAATTACAGGTGACACTGGTGCCGGCAAAACAACAATCTTTGATGCGATAAGTTACGCCCTGTATGGTGAGGCAAGTGGGGATAAGCGCGAGAAATCAATGCTTAGAAGCGACTATGCCGATGCTGAAAATGAGAGCTATGTGTATCTGCGTTTTGAGTTTAGAAACAAGGTTTACGAGGTTTTGAGAAAGCCCGCCTGGCAGCGTCCTAAAAAGCGTGGAGAGGGTACGACTAGCGAGCCTGAACACCTATATTTCAATGAACTAGGAGCTCCAGCAAAAGAATACAGGAACACCGAAAACCCACTTGAGCAGCTACTTGGAATTAATGCTCGACAGTTTAAGCAGACTGCGATGCTTGCGCAAGGTGAATTTCAAAAGTTGCTGCTCGCGACAAGCCAAGATAGAGAACTAATTTTTAGACGCATCCTTAATCTTTCGCACATTAATAGCTTTGCAAAAGCCCTAGAAGATGAAGCTTCCAAAGCGAAGTTATCGCTTGATGAAATCAAAACAAACATTGTTTTCGTAGTTTCTAACCTCGTGGTCGATGATGGTGTTGACGCTGTATTTTCATCAGAAGAAGCCCGTGAAGCCCTTCAAAAACCCCTCATTTTTGGCGATAGGCTTGTCGAACTTATTTCTGCCTCCCTAGACAAGCAAAAGAAAGCTCTTGCTCAAAAAGATAAGCTTATTGTAGAGCTCCAAGAAGCTTTACAGACATCAAAACAAAACTTTATACGAGCAAAAAATATTAACGAGCACATACGAGCGCTTGCAGGTGCAAAGCATGAAAAAGAAAGGCTTGCGATTGAGCATGCAAGGGCATTCGAGGCGTATCGGGAAGCTCAGCGTGTCTATGATGAGGAATTTGAAGCCTGTACACGAAGACTTGCGAAACTTGAAGAGAAACGCTCGCTTTTTGCATCGTATGAAAAGGCTTTTGAGCAAGAACGCGCCCATGAAAGACATTGTGAAACTTTAAGAAGAGCCTTTGAACAGCATCAAAACGAGGCTTTGGCGCTTGAGCAAGAGCTGAAGCATGTAGAAGAAGCTCGCGAAGCTCTAGAAGAAGATTTTGCCCATGTGTCTGAAGATATGGCACACTTTGAGCGATTGCAACATAGCTTACAAACGCGAAAAGACATAAAACAGAAAGCAGAGCGCTATTTTTCAGAACAAGAAAAGCTCGAAAAAGAAGAGGCAAGTTATCTTCACTATCAAAGGTTGTATGAGGAGGGAAAGGCTGAATATAGTGCTGCAGAAAAGCGCTTTTTTGATGAGCAAGCTGGCATTTTAGCGCGCTCGCTTGTAGAAGGAAAACCCTGTGTAGTATGTGGCTCTACCCATCATCCAAATCCTGCCCAAATTAGTGATTCGACGCTCAGTAAAGAAGCGCTTGAGAAGCTTAAAAACAATGTAGAAAAAAGACAAGATACCTGGCAGAAAAAGGCGCTTGAACTGCGGGGACTTAGAAGCAATCTGAGCGTTTATTTAGAAGAATTTACCGAGCTTTCAAAACCTTTGTATCAGACTCAAGATCTAAAGGAAACGTATGCGGAAAACGAGAAGGCTCAAGAGATGCTTGCACGAGAGGCATCTGAGCTAAGCGAGAAGATTTCTCGGGCAAAGCGAAGTCAACAAGCTCACGAAGCCTATGCGATACAGATCAAAGAAATCGTCTTAAAGCACAAAGATGCACAGGCAGCTATCGAGCTTAAAAAGAGCGCCTTATATGAAGCTGAAGCTGAAGGTATTCGCATGCAAGAACAGCTTCGCCTTTTGCAAGAGCGCCTTGGTGATGGGGCAGATAAACAAGAGCTTGAAAAGGCATACCTTGAGCTTAGAAACAAAAAAGATGAGCTCGTTGATAGGCTTAAAGTTACACAAGAGAATTTAGAGCTTGAAAAAGAGAAGCTCAAGAAGCTAGAAGCATCAGTGCTTGCTCATAAAAGTGCACTTGACGCTCTTGAACATGATGAAAAAGCAGGTCTGATTGAGCAAGAAAGCTATGAAAAGAAGCTTCGGGCCTATGAGTTGGAGCTGGCAAAAGACACGAAGCATCGTGAAGATCTTTCGGTTTCATATACAACGAATGTGCAGGTGTATGAGAAGCTCAAAAAGTTATATCCCACCTATCGCCAGCTCAAACATGATTTTGAGATGAAGCTCAATTTAAGCCAAACTGCACAAGGGAAGATGACGGGAAAAGTTCGATTAAGCTTTGAGCGCTACGTGATGGGTTTTTACTTCGAGCAAATGCTTTTTGAGGCCAATAAGCGTCTTACAAAGATGACCGATGGGCGTTTTGAGCTCACGAAAGCTCAGTCTGGACAAACGCTCAACACGCAAACGGGTCTTGACTTAGCGGTACTTGACCATTACACAGGAAAAGCCCGTCCTGTCTCTTCACTTTCTGGCGGAGAGAGCTTTATGGCAGCGCTCTCGCTTGCCTTGGGTATGTCTGATTACATCATGAGTTCACAGGGAGGTATTCATATCGACGCCCTGTTTATTGATGAAGGTTTTGGCTCGCTCGATTCCGAAGCGCTCGATCAAGCGCTCAGCATTTTGGCAGACCTTTCGAATAAGCAGCGTCTCGTTGGTATCATTTCTCATGTGGGAGAATTACGAGAAATGATTTCTGAACAGATAATCTGTAAGGATGTTGGTCATGGATCATCTATTTTCATCTCAGTTTAATAAAATTATTGAAGATAATGCCCCGCTTGCAGTAAAAATGAGGCCCATGAGTCTTGATGAATACGTAGGGCAAGAAGCTGTAGTGGGCAAGGATTCATGGCTTTATAAAGCTATTAGGCAAGATGAGCTCTCTTCAATTATCCTCTATGGTCCTGCAGGGACAGGTAAAACTACGCTTGCACGTATTATTGCCCAAACGAGCAATTCAGAATTTGTAGAAGTAAATGCAATCAGTTCAAGTGTAAAAGATTTAAGGGATGCTATTAAAGCTGCTCGCGAGCGACTTTTAAGCCAAAACGTCAAGACAATTTTGTTTGTTGACGAAATTCACCGCTTTTCTCGATCCCAGCAAGATGCGCTTTTGCATGCTGTCGAAAATAGGCTGGTCATCCTTGTAGGAGCAACAACTGAAAATCCCTATTTCGAAGTGAACGCCGCGCTTAATTCACGCTGTCGAATTATTGAGTTACAAAGCTTAAGCAATGAAGACATCATAACTATTTTGAAGCGCGCGCTTAGCGATGAGAGAGGTCTGCAAAATAAGTTTAAGCTTGATGAAACTGCTCTTGGGGCCATTGCCGCTCGTTCGGGAGGGGACGCAAGAAGTGCTTTAAATGTCTTAGAACTTGCCTCTCAATCGGCTGCGCTTAAGGATAAAGATGCAGACGGACAGTTTAAGATCGAGCTTGATGATATCAAGGCGGCAAGTCCGCGCACGGGTTTGAGCTATGATAAAACTGGAGATCAACACTACGATACGATATCGGCTTTCATTAAGTCGATGCGCGGATCAGATCCCGATGCTGCCCTTTATTATTTGGCCCGCATGATTGATAGTGGGGAAGATCCAAAGTTCATTGCAAGACGCATCTTTATTTTTGCTTCAGAAGATATTGGGAATGCAGACCCCCAAGCCTTATGTGTGGCTTCAGCATGTTTTAAGGCCTGCGAGGTTATTGGTTTGCCTGAGTGTCAATTAAACCTTGCCCAAGCTGCAGTATACATGGCGCTTGCTCCTAAATCGAATGCAAGCTACCTTGCCTTCAATAAGGCGCTCAAAGATGTTCGCTCAGGAAAAAGAAGGGAAATACCTTCGTATCTTCGTGATCGGCATCGTCCTGGTTCTGATGAGTATGGGACGTATTTGTACCCTCACAACTACCCAGGAAACTATGTTGAGCAGCGCTATTTACCTGAAGGTTTAAACAAGGGCGACTTTTTTCATCCAAGTGAACATGGCTGGGAAGCATATAGAAGTGATATGCGCCAAAGAGATTTTCATCCTGAAGGTTTTGATAAACCTTTTTATCCAAGTGAGGATATATAAGGTTTATAAGCTCGTATATCGCAAAAAGTTGGAATTTAGGGGTACCATTGAACAAAAGTTTTTGATGAAGTATTTGGAGGTCCCTTAATGGACGCGACGCTTAGTACAATTTTAACAATTGTTCTTATCGTATTAGTTATAGCTGCAATTTGGTTTGTGGCAGAGCTTGCGCTTACCATGAAACGCCTGCGCTCAACAGTAGAAACTCTTGACGGGGCGGTTGATGAAATGAACAAGGGTGTAAATGCTACACTTGGTGAAATACAACCACTGATAACAAAGCTTGATACCACGATAGATAATCTTCAACCTACGCTTAAGGAGATCCAGCCACTTTTAAATAAGGCAGGCACAACGGTTGATGCACTCTCACTTGATTTCTTGCGCTTAGATGAAATTTTGGCAGATATATCAGATATTACGAATACAGCCGCGAATGCTTCGAATGCGACCAATTCTATTGCGAGCAACGCGGCCGATGTAGCGAATACAGTTTTAGGAAAGATTAAAACCAAGATTGGTGGAAGTAAACAAAGTTTACAGGCGTCGCTTCAAGAGGGAGTAAGCCAAGAAGATGCAGTTGTTGTTGAAGCTCGTGAAGATGAAGAGCCTGCCAAGGAAAGCACTGCATTTCAACAACAATATTTTACTTTAGAACCTAACCTTGTAACCAATGACGAGGGCTATTTTAAATACGGCGAATAAAACCGCGTAACGTTGATGAAAGGAAACTAATGCCAGGCGTGCATGAAATAAGTTCACTGAGTGTACCTTCCTTACCTAGGTATGCTCGTTCAGTAAGAATGCTTGCAGCTAATCTAGCTGCAATCTCTAAGATGTCTTTAGAGCAGGTAGAAGACGTTCGTATGATTGCTGAAGAAGCATTTATACTCTCGTGTGAAAGCGGTGTTGACATGGTTAACATCGAATTTTCACTCAGTGATGAAAACTTAGCGATGGATTTTTCTTTAGGTGAGCAAGATTTACAAATGGATGAGCATTTTGTATATGCAGATCTAATTCTTCGTGCAATTGCTGACTCTTTTGAAATTGAAGAAGGGCATTTAAAGCTCGAGGTCAGCGCAAGGAGAGCCAATGAAGGAGAGTAAACTTATCGACTCTTCCTCTGAAGACTTAGACTACAGCGATGATACCTATGAAGACTACAAGGAATCCGATTCTGAAGACGATTTCGAAGAAGAAAATGAACTTGAAAAGGATGTAAAACCTAAAAGCGCCCAGGAACGTCGCGAGGCTCGCAAGTTAGCTCGAAGAGAATCAAAAGATAAAAAACTTGTCTGGGATAAAGAACGTACACGCGAGCTCTTCAGACAGCTTAAGTATGCTGGTGATGAGGAAGCACGCGATGCGCTGGTGACTTCTCACTTAAACCTTGTGCGCTTTCTTGCTCATAAGTTTAAAAACCGTGGCGAACCTGTTGAAGATTTAATACAAGTTGGAACCGTTGGGCTTATCAAAGCAATTGATCGCTTTGAACCAGAGCGTGGTCTTGAATTTACAACCTATGCAACACCAACGATTCTAGGTGAAATCAAACGTCACTTTAGAGATAAGGGCTGGTCAGTAAGGGTCCCACGCCGTTTACAAGAGCTTTCCGCTAAGGTTAATAAGGCAACAGACGCGCTAACTCAGAAATTGCAACGTTCGCCTAACCTTGAAGAAATTGCTGAATACCTTGAAGTAAGTGTTGATGAAGTGCTCGAAGCTATGGAGTCGGGTGAAGCCTACTCATCAGTTCCGCTGGAAACAGACAATTCTTTAAACGATGATGCGCCAAGCGTGATTGATAAGTATGGCGAAGAGGATAAACGACTCACTGGTTCTGATGATCGCATTGTCTTAAATGAAGTTTTAAGTGAATTTACTCCAAGAGAGCAAGAGGTAATTAAGCTTCGCTTTATAGACGGTTTAACTCAAATTGAGATTGCTCATAGAATGGAGATATCACAGGTTCAGGTATCGCGCTTATTACGCAGAACTTTGCAACGTATGCATGATAAAATTGACCCTTTAGGAAACTTGTCAGAATAAGACAGTTGGAGCATCGTTGGATATAAAAGATAGACGTCGTGCTGAATTTAAGCGCTTATCTAAGGCTGCAGCAACGACAGATACACAGCCAAGCGAAGAGAATACCTATCAAAAACATAAGCATGTCGCCTTAGTTATTTGGACAGTTATTGGCGCTCTTATAATCTTATGGGCACTCTCACAAGTAGCTGGTGTTCTAGCTGGAACACTACAAATTATTATCGCAGCAATCATCATTAGTTTTTTATGTTTGCCTATTGTTGATTATTTAGAGCTTCATGGTATTCACCGAGGTATAGGAACCCTTGTTGCCTACCTGATCTACACTATATTCTTAGCGATTATCGTTGCTCTTTTTTTGCCGATAGTAATAGGCCAGCTCATCGATCTGACGAACGCTATTCC
>JAUNLE010000086.1 GCA_030532415.1 Coriobacteriia bacterium
CATACAGTCGCCGCATGCGATGCAAGCATCCTCATCAACAACAGTTGCAGCATCCTCGACAATTTCGAGTACGCTTTCAGGACAAGTGTCTACGCAAATGCCACATGCTGAACAATCTTCAGCAACAATTACAGGATGCGACATTACAACCTCCTCAAAGTAGTTAGAGCATCTGAGCATCTAGCCTTCATACATTTGGAGATTACCACGAAATTACAAATGTGCAAGTGACAAAGCAATGATTTTTTGCCTTAAAGTTTTTCACATCTATTACACACATAGGCATAGCGGGCGCACAAAGATTAGAAGGCGGGTAAAACTTGTGCTGGTAAGGGCCTACTACAGACGACGATATAGGCGTGAATCCTCTAAATTTTGCGTGCGCTGCCTCTCAATATGACTGATGTCACAGCATAATCTAAAGATGCATTCATCTTCGATCATGTCGTAGTCATCGTTGTCATACATATTAGTAAGACACTGCACTTCTTTGCGTCCTTCATGGAAATATGTATGCATATCCTCGGTGCTATACATAAGCTTTCTCACAAACTTTCTGCTCTCTCCAATTTATGGTAAGTCAAGTATAAGCTCTAAGAACTATAATTCAGCCCTCGTTTTTAAAAGATAAAAAATTTATGAGGAATGTAAAGAAACCTAATTGTGTAGATGCGATAAAATCTATAATAAACAGACTTAGATTTTGTATAACACAGTAACTAAGCGGGAACCACTATATCAGTTAACGTTTGGTGCATAGGCACTTCGCGTCTGCTAGCTTGTAATACTTTAGAGGATACAAGGACGATTGCAAGCTTAGGGCGCATTGTATGAAAGGATTTTTCATGGCAAAGATTATCGGTATCGATCTTGGTACTACCAACTCTGCAATGGCAGTACTCGAAGGTGGCGAGCCAACCATTATTGTTAATGCTGAAGGCGACCGTACAACTCCTTCAGTAATCGGTTTTAGAAAAGATGGCGAGCGTATTGTTGGTAAGGCTGCTAAAAACCAAGCCGTAACCAACCCTCAAAATACCGTGTTCTCAATTAAGCGTTTTATTGGTCGTTCTTTTGATGAAACTTCATCCGAACGCGAAACCGTTCCTTATAAAGTACAAAAAGGTAAAGACGGCCGCGCTGTTGTAAATATTGATGGCAAGGACTTCACACCTGAAGAAATTTCAGCAATGACCTTGCAAAAACTCAAGACCGATGCTGAGAAGTATTTAGGAGAACCTGTAACCGACGCTGTTATTACCGTTCCTGCTTACTTCAACGATGCACAGCGTCAAGCAACTAAGGACGCAGGTAAGATTGCTGGCTTAAATGTTCAGCGTATCGTAAACGAGCCAACTGCCGCTGCACTTGCCTATGGTCTTGATAAGGCTGGTATTGATGAGAAGGTCTTAGTATTCGACCTTGGTGGTGGTACCTTCGACGTGTCAATTCTTGAGATTTCAGACGGAGTTTTCGAGGTACTTTCAACCTCTGGTGATAACCACTTAGGTGGAGATGACTGGGATCAACGCGTTATCGACTGGATGGTAAACAAATTCAAGGCCGACAACGGCGTGGACCTTTCAAAAGACCCAATGGCTCTACAGCGCTTAAAAGAAGCTGCAGAAAAAGCTAAGATGGAGCTTTCTTCAACACAACAAACGGGCATCAACTTACCATTTATTACTGCCGATGAAACGGGTCCAAAGCACCTTGACTACACCCTTACTCGTGCAGAATTCGAGAAGATTACTCGTGACTTACTCGAGCGCATTAAGGCTCCAGTAACCAACGCACTCAAAGATGCTGGCATTAGCGTTTCAGACCTTTCAGAGGTTATCTTGGTTGGTGGATCAACTCGTATGCCTGCAGTACAAGAACTTGTTAAGAAGATGACGGGCAAACAGCCAAACATGAGCGTAAACCCTGACGAAGTTGTTGCAATTGGTGCTTCAGTTCAAGGTGGCGTGTTAACTGGTGACGTTAAAGGCATCTTGCTCCTAGACGTAACCCCACTTTCATTAGGTGTTGAAACTATGGGTGGCATTATGACCAAGATGATTGATCGTAACACCACCATTCCAACTACCAAGACTGAAATTTACTCAACTGCTGCCGACAACCAAACTTCAGTAGAGATTCACGTCCTCCAAGGTGAGCGCGAGATGGCACGCGACAACAAGACCCTGGGTCGTTTCCAATTAAGCGACATTCCTATGGCTCGTCGTGGTGTACCTCAAATCGAAGTTACCTTTGATATTGACGCAAACGGTATCGTAAAGGTTTCTGCTAAGGACTTAGGTACCGGCAAACAACAGCAAATTACCATTTCAGGCTCTACTGCTTTGAGTGACGATGAAGTAGATAGAATGGTTAAGGATGCCGAGGCTCACGCAGAAGACGACAAGCGTCAAAAAGAAGAGGTCGAGGTAAGAAACCAAGCTGATTCTTTGGCATACTCAACCGAGCAAACCTTAAGCGAGCTTGGCGACAAAGTAGATCCAGCCTTAAAAGAGGAAACTGAAGCTGCAGTTAAAGAGACTAAAGATGCGCTTGAGGGTAGCGACGTTGAAGCTATCAAGGCTGCAACTGAAAAACTCCAAAGCGTTGGCTATAAGTTGGCTGAAATCGTATACCAAGATGCTCAGGCAGCAAGTGGCGCAGAGGGTGCTCAAGAAGGTCAGCCAAGTGAAGCCGATGGTTCAGACGATGCGGTAGAAGCCGAGTACGAGGTTGTGGATTCAGAGGAAAACAAGGAGAACTAAGGCATGGCGGACAAAAAACCTGACGATACAAACTTAGAGCCAGGGCAAAAGACTGCCGAAGAAGCAAGCCATGAAGTTGAAGTAACTATAGAGGAAGACTCAAACGAGTCTTCCTCTGACGATGAACTTGAAACTACAAAGGCGGCGCTTGCGGCAAGTCAAGATCGCTATATGCGCCTTCAAGCTGAATGGGACAACTACAGAAAACGTACGGCGTCCGAGTATGAGTCAACCATCACTCGCGCAAATGAACGTTTGATTGAGTCACTTCTGCCAGTAATAGATGATTTAGAGCGAGCAGTCGATGCTGCCGAAAACTCCAAACCAACAGGTGAGTTTTTAGCCTTTGTTGAAGGTGTCGAGGCAGTACACGATAAGTTCGTATCAACCTTAGTAAACAAAGCAAAGCTTGTGGTCATCGACCCAAAAGATGAGCCTTTTGATATGAACAGACATCAGGCGGTTGGAACCGTGGAAAATCCCGAAGTGTATGAGGAGACCGTCGTCAATGTTTTGCAAAAAGGTTATGAGCTGGGCGGCTACATCATGAGACCGGCAATGGTTCAAGTTTCGACTGGCGGCGAAAAACGACCCGCTGATGATGACTCCGAAAAGGAGTAAGCATAGTTTCGATTCCAAGAGCCCCGTTTCATGGGGCTCTTTTTAGATTGTGAGCACAGTGAGAGGTGCTCATGCAGGGCGAAATGAGCTTTAGGGCGAAATGAGC
>JAUNLE010000015.1:0-12703 GCA_030532415.1 Coriobacteriia bacterium
GTGCTTGGATACAATAAAAAGAAATATATGACGAATAGGGGTACATCGTGGATACCAATCCAGTAATTGCGGTGGATGCCATGGGTGGCGATAACGCGGTAAAGCTCGTCTTACAAGGTGTTGCAGACGCGCTTCAAGAAGATCATGAACTACGCATCCTTTTGATTGGAAACAAAGAGGTAGTTGAGCCTTTTGCTGCCAAACATCAAAGAGTTAAGCCTTTAGTTTCACATTCAGTTATTGAAATGGATGAAGCTCCCGCGGAGGCTATTCGTCAAAAAAAGGATTCGTCTATCGTGATGGGTGCCTATGCGCTGAAAAATCATGAGGCAGACGGCTTTTTTTCAGCAGGCTCCACAGGTGCAGTGCTTGCTGCAACAACTATCTATACTGGTCGCATTAAAGGCGTTAAGCGTCCAGCTATTACCTTCATGCTTCCTGGAAAGCGCCCCATTACCATGCTTGACTTAGGCGCAAACGCCGACTATAAGCCAGAACATCTTGTACAGTTTGCTCACATGGGAACAGCTTTTGCGCGTACCGTCATTGGCGTTGAGAACCCAGAAGTTGGTCTTTTAAATATTGGAAGTGAAGAGACCAAAGGCTCTATGCAACTCCAAGAAGTTTACGGGCTTTTCAAAGCGCAGGTGAAAAATTTTAAGGGCAACGCAGAGGGAAGCGATTTATTCGCAAACACCTTCGATGTGATTGTAACTGATGGACAAACCGGCAACATTACCCTAAAAACGATTGAGGGTACTGCTAAATTTTTGATGACCGAATTAAAGGATGCCTTAATGGCTTCAACGAAGGCAAAACTTGGAGCACTTCTCCTGAAAGATTCGCTGTATTCACTCAAAGATCTCCTCAATGCTGATAAGTACGGGGGAGGATACCTCTTAGGCGTCAAGGGTGTGGTCATCATTGGTCATGGTCATACTTCGGCTCGTGCGGTTAAAAATGGTATAGTAAGTGCCGCTAAGGCTGTCCGCGAGGGTCTTGTAGAGCAAATATCTGAGCTTATAGCTCAATCAAATGACTCAACTGGTACAATAAATAGTTAAGCGAAATAAGGTGAAAACCTTGAATATACAAGCAAGGCTAGAAAAAGTCTTTTCAGATACCCTTGATATAGACTCATCTAAGTTGGAACAGACTTTATACGACCTTGGACTTGCTTTTGATAAAGAAGCGATGCTGCAGGCTGCTCTTGAAGATGAATTTAATATTGAACTAGAAGACCAATTCTTCTACACTGCTTCACCATTAAAAGAGCTCGTAGGCATCATCGAAGAAAAACTTAAGTAACAAGCGAAGGTATGGTACATGGATATATCAGCTAAACTCGAACACGCACAAAAGATACTAGATTACGAGTTTAATGATATAGAGCTTTTAAAAGCCGCACTCACACATCCATCGGCGCTCGATGAATTTCCAAGTGCTCACTCGTATGAACGACTTGAATTTTTAGGAGATTCAGTTTTAGGCTACATCGTTGCAAGAACTATCTTTGAACATTTTAAAGACTTAGATGAAGGAAAGCTCACGCGACTCAAGGTGTCTTTGGTTTCTGGCCAGTCCTTAAGTGAAGTTTCCGAAAAGCTTGGTATAGGGAAGTGCATTATATTTGGCGCCTCCGAGCGCGGTACTGGTGCTCGAGGACTAAAGAGCGCCCTTGAAAACGTTTACGAAGCGCTCTTAGGTGCAATTACTATTGATGGGGGTCTTGAACCAGCCGCGCGTTTTGTCTTAAATACGCTTAAGCCTGAAACACGAGGCGACCTTGCTGAAATTCCGGAAAATCCCAAGAGTTTTCTGCAAGAGCGCATTCAAAGGGATTACAAGAAAACGCCGCGCTACGAGATCATAAAAGAATCAGGCCCAGGTCATAAACCAACATTTGTAGCACAAGTTAGTCTTGATAACACCATTTTGGGTGAGGGCAGTGGTTATACTAAGAAAGAAGCCGAGGTCAACGCTGCTATTTCAGCATCGCAAAAACTTTTTTATCTCGATAAAAACTCCGAGGAGTAATCTTGTATCTTAAGTCATTGACGCTTCGGGGATTTAAATCATTTGCCGACAAAGTAAGCATGCACTTTGAACCTGGCATGACGGTTATTGTTGGCCCCAACGGCTCAGGCAAATCAAATATCTCGGATGCTATGCTTTGGGTTTTAGGTGAGCAAAGTGCCAAGATCTTGCGCGGTCAAGCCATGGAAGACGTTATCTTTTCTGGATCTTCTGCCCGCAAAGCGGTAGGTCTTGCTGAAGTCGTAATTGTTCTTGATAATTCAGACCACACGCTTCCTATTGAATTTAGCGAACTTGCAATAACGCGCCGTATGTATCGAAACGGCGAGTCAGAGTACTTAATTAATAACGCGCCTGCCCGCCTAAGGGAAATTCACGATATCTTACATGATTCTGGTATTGGTAAAGATGCGCACTCCATCATTTCACAAGGTAAATTAGGTGAAATACTGCAGTCACGCCCTGAGGAACGCAGGGTGCTTATCGAAGAGGCAGCGGGCATTTCAAAACATAAGAAGCGCAAAGAGCGCTCGTTGAAAAAAGTCCAGGTCATGCAAGGGCATATTGACCGCGCTAAAGATATTCAACGTGAGATGAAAAAACAGCTCAAACCGCTTGAAGCGCAGGTTAATAAAGCAAAGCAGCAACAAGAGCTCAGTGCTGATCTTGCTTATGCTCAAACGGTACTTGCAGTTGACGACTTAAGAATGTTAAAGCGCGCGTATGACGAGGTAAGTGAAGGTAATAAGGAGCGCGAAGCAGCTCTCGAGCTTGAAAATTACAGGGTTGGAGAAAAAGAAAAAGAGCTTTCTAAACTGCAGGTCATGCTTGAAGAGCGTGGTCTTTTTGTCGGAGATCTTGCGGAACAAAGAAGGAGACTGCAAAGTATCTTAGGTTCTTTTGATGCAAATCAAAGACTTTTAGAAGAAAAAGCATCCTATATGGTCTCTCGTTTAAGCGAGCTTCGTGCAAGTGTCCATAAATTTGAAAAACAAGCAGGTGAAGCACAGGCCTTACTTGAACATACTGAAGAGGAATATAGAGAAGCTCGGGCTAAAGATTCTGCACTTCACACCTTACTGTTAGAGCTCAGAGAAACAAGTGGTCTGGCGCGCTCTCAGCGTATCTCGTGTGATGAGAAACTCAAGAAGCTCAATGGAGAATTGAGAAACTTAAGCAAGATAAACGATCAAGAGAGTTTAGAGCTCAGTAAAGCTCAAGATGCCCTTGCCCATTTCAAACTTGAAGACTCCTTATTTGAAGATCGACTCAAACAAATTACAGACAGCCTATCAATTGATGAGCATGAGCTTCAATTGAATCAAAGTAAGCAAGCTGAAGTGCATGAAAAAATAGTAAAGCTCGAGACCTATGTAAACCAAAGCGATCTTCAAGAAGCCCAGTTACAAGAAACGCTAAGCAGTACAAAGGCCGCCCGTGATGATGCCGACAGCCTACTACGAGAGCTTAAAATTCAATCCTACAATTTAGCGCAACAAAAGGCTCGCTATGAAAGTGGCAATAAACTCTTGCATACGGTACGTGAATTTTTGCATGGAAATGAAAGCCGCCACCTTTCGGATTTATTTACGGCACCAAAAGAGCTTGAAGAGCTTTTAGAACTTGTCTTACAAGATGAACTTTCAGCGCTTTTAGTTCAAGGCGAAGAGCTTGCTTCTGTACAAAACAAAGAAGGTTTAAGAAAAGCTCAAGATACACAAGGTTCTGCCTTTTTATTTGCACTTTCTAAGCATGATCAAACACAAACACGCAAGATTAAGGGCGCAAAGCCCTTAGTGGATCTGCTTGAAATTAAAGCTGAGCACCATGACCTTGTTCATACCGTCTTTAAGGATTATTATCTCGTTGCAAGTGCGCTTGATGCCCTTGAACTCAGTAAAAAGCATCCAGATGCTATTTTTATTGGTGAAGATTTTACTCGAAGTTCGCATGCGAACAGCATTAAGGTATTTAGTAAGAAAGAGGCTCAGGCACAAAAAGAGACTGGTATCTTGTATGTGAATCGCCAGCTTGAAGAAGTTGGTGCCAAACTAGAGGGTGCAAAACGTGCACTTTCACTGTCTGAAGAAAAAGTTTCACAAGCGCAAGAAAAGCTTCAAGGGCATCTTGAAGCAAGAGATAAACATAAAGAGGAGCTTGCCTACCTTAAAGCAACTGAAGCCTCTCTCATGAATGACGCAGGTAAACTGAGCTCTCACATCAAATCATATACCGCTGAACTTACAAGCGTGCAAGAACGTCGAGACCAAGCGCGAATGAAATCTGAAAGCGCTCAACCAAAAATTGAAGAGCTAAGCTTAAAACTTGCGACCTATAAGAAAAGCATGGCACTTCAAGAAGAGGAGATAGCGCGTCTACAAGCGGAGCGCGACGACATTCGTTTTGAGGAAAGTAAGGCATTTAGCGAACTTTCTCAAACCCAGCTTGAGCTTGCAAGTCTTGCTGAGCGCCTGAAATATCTTGATGAGCGAAAAGTTTCGCTTGAAGCGCAAATGAGTGCCGATAAGGAAGATCACGAGGTTAATGTAAAGACCATCGTATCAATAGAAGAAAAGCTCAAGCGTGTCGAGCCCCTTCATAACGTGCTTGCCAAGCTCAATGAAGATGCGCAAAGCTGGGCGTTTAAGCTTAAAGATCAGGCGCTTTTGGAAGAAGCAGGCTCGAGCGACTTAAAAAAGACCATTGCCGAGGCTCGAACTGCAGTTCTTCAATGTAGACAAAAACGCGATGAATTGATGGCCTTGCAGGCTGAAGATAAAGCGCGACAGGCAACCTTGGACTTGCAGGTAAAACAGGCTATTTCAAGGATTGAGCAACATAAGCTTATGGTCTTAGATGAAGCTTTAAAGCTTGAGGCTCCTGAAAATCGTGATGAGCTTTTAGCACGTATACAAAAGCTCGAGGATGCGCTTGCGTCAATAGGTCCGGTAAACCAAGTTGCAATGGAGCAGTTCACTGAACTTAAAGCTCGTTGTGATTTCATTGATGGGCAAGTTGCCGATATGCTCGAGGCGAAATCTGCGCTCAAAAAGATTGTGAATGCAATCGATCGTAAGATGCGAAATCAATTTATGGAAACCTATGAGCAAGTTAACGCCCATTTTCAAGAGATTTTCAAAAATCTCTTTATTGGCGGGCGAGCCTATCTTGAGCTTACTGATCCTGATAATCCAGCTGAAACGGGAATTGAAGTTGTGGCACAGCCAAAGGGCAAAAAGGTAAACAAAATGATGCTCTTAAGCGGCGGAGAAAAATCTCTGACCGCGCTTGCCCTGCTTTTTGCTGTGTACAAAACGCGTGCGGTTCCCTTTTATGTGCTTGACGAAGTTGAGGCCGCACTCGATGATGCCAACTTACAACGCTTGCTCAAAACGCTTGAAGTCTTGCGCAAAGACACCCAATTAATTGTGGTATCTCATCAGCGCCAAACAATGGAGCGAGCGGATTTATTATATGGTGTAAGTATGCAGGCAGATGGCGTTTCTCATGTACTATCTCAAAAACTTGATGGTCTTGGACATCTTTTGGAAGAAAACTAAGGAGTAAACATGGCCTTTTTTGATAGGTTAAAAGAGGGTTTAAGTAAATCACGCGAGCGTTTAAACGAGTCCTTGAATGTACTCTTTGACGTTAGTCCAGGTCTGACAGCAGATTTCTGGGACGACCTAGAAGAAACGCTAATCTTAGCCGATATGGGTGGCCCTTCATCACTTAAAATCGTAAGCGAACTACAAAACGAGACAAACAAAAAAGGTCTTTCCGGTATTAGCCAAGTAAAAGAAATGCTTGCCGAGCAGATAGCTGCTATTTTTACTCCTGTTGAACTTGACCCATTTGACCAGGCGCGCGCCTGTATTTTGTTTGTTGGAATTAACGGTGCGGGCAAGACTACTACCGTGGGCAAGCTTGCCAAAGAAGGTGTTGATAGCGGCAAAAAGGTACTCATAGGTTCAGCCGATACCTTCAGAGCCGCCGCCATCGAGCAACTCGATGTGTGGGGTGAGCGCGCGGGTGTTGAAATCGTTAAGCGCGAGCGTGGGGCAGACCCAGCTTCTGTGTGCTACGATACGCTTGATCGAGCTCAAGAACTTGGCTCTGAGCTCGTCTTAATCGACACGGCGGGTCGTCTTCATACTTCGAGCGACCTTATGCGCGAGCTTGCAAAAGTTGTCAACGTTACACGCAAACATGCGCCTGACGATATGCCCGTGTATGTGGTCTTAGTAATGGATGCAACAACAGGCCAAAACGGTTTGGCGCAGGCAAAAGAATTCAACGAAGCGCTTGAATTAGACGGTTTAATTGTAACGAAACTTGACGGCACCGCTAAGGGCGGTATTGCTGTTGCAGTTTCTCATGAAATAGAACTGCCAATTTATCGTATGGGTGTGGGCGAAAGCATCGAAGACTTGAAGCCTTTTAAACCTATTGAATATGCCTGGGCACTCATTGGCGATAAGAAAGGACACTAAAAGATGTTTGATAAGCTTTCAGATCGCTTACAAGATATATTCGACGGGCTTAAATCAAAGGGCCGTCTTGACGAGGACGACATCGCGCTTGCGATGAAAGAAATACGTATGGCACTTCTAGAGGCCGACGTAAACTATAAGATTGTTAAAGAATTCACTAATACGATTAAAGAGCGCGCACTGGGCGCCGATGTTTTAGAGTCGCTTACTCCAGGACAGCAAGTCGTAAAGATCGTTTTGGATGAACTCACCAGGCTTTTGGGCGATACTGAATCGCGCCTTACCCTATCTTCGCGCATCCCCAACGTCATTATGCTCGTGGGTCTTCAGGGTTCTGGTAAAACGACGGCAGCCGTTAAGCTCGCTTATATGTTAAAGCAGCAAGGCAAAAATCCCGTACTTGCTGCCTGCGACGTGTATCGTCCTGCTGCTGCAGACCAACTGGAAGCACTGGGCGGCGAAATTGGTGTGAAGGTTGTGCGCGGGGATGGAAAAGATCCCGTGCGTATTGCCCAAGATGCCGTTCGATTTGCAGTTGATGACTTAAAAGACGTGGTCATTGTCGATACTGCTGGCCGTCTTCATGTTGATGAAGCCATGATGGCTGAAGCACGTGCCATAAAATCGGCCGTTAAACCCGACCAAGTTCTCATGGTTGTCGATGCCATGACTGGTCAAGATATCGTAACGGTTGTTGAAGCCTTTGCCCAAGAAGTCGACTTCGATGGAGTCATTATCTCCAAGCTCGACGGTGACGCCCGAGGCGGTGGTGCGCTTTCAGTTCGTGCAGTTACCGGCAAGCCAATCAAGTTTGTTTCAATGGGTGAAAAGCCCGATTCACTTGAGGTGTTCTATCCAAACCGCATGGCCAAGAGAATCCTTGGCATGGGTGATGTGGTTTCCTTAATTGAAAAAGCTCAGCAACAAGCAGATGAAAAGCAAATTGCCGATGCTGAGCGTATGATGAAGCAGGGCTTTACCCTTGAGGATTTCTTAACGTCAATCAAACAGATGAGAAAACTTGGCGGTCTTTCGGGGATTATTTCAGCACTTCCTGGAGCAAATAAACTTACCCAGGGTCAAGAGATCGACGATAGCTACATCGACAAAATGGAAGCCATCATCTATTCGATGACCAAAGAAGAGCGCCTCAAGCCTAAGGTTATCAATGGTTCACGCCGTGCACGCATTGCAAAGGGCGCAGGCGTTGAGGTCTACGATGTAAACCAACTGATGAAGGTCTACAACGAAGGCTCCAAGGCCATGAATAAAATGCGCAGCCAAATGAACGGCAAAGGTAAAAAAGGTAAGCGCAAGGGCTTAGGCTCGATGTTCGGTCAACAAATGCCGGGTATGGGCGATATAAAAGAGATGATGGATAAGCTCGGGCTTTAAAGAGTCACGAGCGCTCTGTCTCCTTCACCTAATGCGTTATAGCCTGCTACAAAAATTGCAGCGAGCCCTTCAGTACTTTCAAGTTCATAGCTTGCGCAGTCCTTGTCTACAAAGATTTGCTTGATGCTACCGTTTTCGTGTAACAAGCTTATAACTTGAGCGAGCGTTTCAGGTGTGTTGTGTGCGGCTAAAGGAAGCGTCCAGCCCAAGCGCGATCCTTGAAGCGCTATGCTTTGAGGGGCTTTAGTGTAGTGTAAGGCTATACGCTCCAGTTTGCCAAATTGAGCATATGAGCTTACGTTTACGAATAGTGAATGGAGGTCTTCAAGCGCAATAGGCTTATGGCGAGCGCCTTCTTCTTTGTCGTTCCAGATAAATCTAAAGTCGCTCTCGTCACCTTCAACTAGAGCACTCACTTGAATTTCCTTATCTTGCAAAGACTCCAAATAGCGCGCAATTTCTTCAGAGCTTGCCTTTGGCGCTGCTTGTAGCTCAGGAGTAAGTGTAAGGCTCACAGGACCGGTAAATTCTTGTCGGCCGGTGAAGTTTTCAAAAATGGCTTTAATGTCTTTCCATACACGGTGGGATTCTTCTAAACTAACTTCGACTTCTGAATTAAATAAGGCCTGTGATTTTTCTTGAATTGAAGACAGTTCAAAAACACCTTCGCTTGCTTTTGCAAGTGCATATATCTTCTTATAGTCCTCCATAATAATGGCTTCTTCACTACCATCAGCAATAAAATTGATAAAAGGCCAGGCAACATTATGCTCGGTGAGTACGCCTTTGGCATCGATTTGAGCATTAGCGCCTTTGAGTATGGATAAAATCGGCATAATTTCATCGGCGTTTGAGGTGGCAAATAAGATGAAATCGCTCTGTGGAGCATCTCCCGTGAAAATCTTGCTCGAATCTTTTTCCCATCCTTCAAGTTGGGCAATGGCACCTACACTTTGATACAGTTCCTCTTTTTTTACTTCAACTAAGTCTAGGGGGAGCGCTTTGAGAATTGCTCTCGTTTTTCTACCCTGAGCGCTCAGTGAGTTAAGTCCATAAAAATAAGCTCTAATCGTATTCATGCTCGTCCTTATTCGATTTGGTTTTTATACCTTCTTCCCAAATAAAAAAGGGAAAAACGGGATGCTTTTGAGAAAGCTATGGGCTAGACTTTGAATTAAGACAAAATGTTCACAAATCATATGTATAAATCCGCAGCTCACAAGGGTAGGCAACTAGCTGTTGCCTAAGTTCAAGCTCGACTTGCTGGTATGCAACTGCTACTTCGATAAGACTAAAGCTAGGAAAGTTCGTGAAGTAAAGCTTAAGGAGGAAATTATGATTCTCGCCGATAAGATCATAGAACATAGGAAGAAAAACAATTGGTCTCAAGAAGAGCTCGCAAACAAATTAGGAGTAAGCCGACAAGCAATCTCTAAGTGGGAAAGCGCTCAAAGCACGCCAGATCTTGAACGAATTTTGGCTTTAAGCCATATTTTCGGAGTAAGCACGGACTATCTCATGAAAGACGATTTAGAACATGATGAGCATGAAAGCCAACGAGAAGAGTCGGGTGTTTCAGTTCGAAAGCTTACGGTAGAAGACGCCAACACCTTTATAGAAATGAGGGCTGGAAGTTCGAGAGCCATTGCACTTGGAGTAGCCCTTACGGTGCTTTCTCCAATCCCCGTTTTGTTGTCCGAACTTTGGGAGAACAATCCACTAGCCGAACCCATTTCAATTGCAATCCTCCTTGCCTTTGTAGGCGTTGCAGTTGCCTTATTTCTTTTAAACATGTTCAAGATGAAACCATTCGAGTGGATTTCAGAAGAACCCTTTGATTCTGCCTACGGTGTAGATGGCTTAGTTAAAGAAAAGCTCGCCTCGTATATGCCGCGTTTCGCACTGGCAATAATAGTATCGGTGCTCCTGTTTCTAGCCGCAGCGATTGCTTTCGTATTCTCAGAAGGTCTCTATACAGCTTTTCAGATAAACGAAAATATACCAATATCATTTGGTTTTATATTTATCGCCTTTGGCGTATACCTCTTAGTGCAAGCCTTGATGATCAAAGGAACCTACACGGCGCTCTTGCAAGAAGACGATTATGCAGTAGATAAGAAGATATTTGCGAAAAAATATGCGCCACTCTTTGGAATCTACTGGCTTTTTATTACTATCATCTACTTAGCCTACAGTTTTATTACGCTTAACTGGGAGTTCTCTTGGATTGTTTGGCCAATCGCGGCGCTTCTGTTTGCGATTATCTACAGCATGATGGAGTTTGTCTTAAAAAAATAAGTGTCAGGTACACAAGATTAAATAAATCATGTACAATTTGACTTTGCTATGTAATTCGTGGAGCGAGAATACTCTATAGCACTCTCGCAAGAAATTTAGAGGAGTTTTTAGTTGGCTGTTAAGATTCGCCTTGCCCGCCACGGCGCAAAAAAGGCACCATATTACCGTATTGTTGTAGCAGACTCTCGCGCACCTCGTGATGGTCGCCTTATTGAAGAAGTAGGACGCTATAATCCTGGTGCTGAACCTAAGTTTTTAGAGCTGAACATGGAAAGAATTGATGAGTGGATTGCAAATGGTGCTCAAACAAGTGACACCGTTGCTCGTTTAATTCAATTCTATAAAGAAGGCCAACCACAAAAAGAAGAGGCTCCAAAGCTAAGCAAGAAGGCAAAAGCAAAGGCTCAAGCACAAGAAGATGCCCAATCTGAAGAGGCTCAGGGCGAAGAGTAAATGTCTGAAGAAGTCTTTGAGCATCCTTCTGACCAAATTGCTGAGCTCGTTGAATATTTAGTAGTTTCTTTAGTGGATGAGCCAGACGAGGTAGCTATCGATATTACCGACTCTGATGAAAACACTACCTTAATTGAGGTCAGCGTTTCGGAAGACGATATAGGTAAAATTATCGGTAGAAAAGGTCGTATTATCAAAGCAATTAGAACACTTGCACATGCATGTGGAGCTCGAAAAGAAATCAATTGTGAAGTAGAGGTTATTGGCTAGTTGCTATGCTTGATATCCATGAGCGCTTAAAAGAAGTTGCGCAAACCATTAAGCCACATGGAATAAATGGGGAGGTACTTGTGCAAGCCACAAGTGGCCTCCCTCTTTTATTGAGCGAAGGTATGGAAGTGTGTGTTTTACCACCACAGCTCGACTTTTCTCGCTACGGAACAGTTGAATCGGTGCGAGCTTTTTCAGACAAGTATTTGCTGCGCTTTTCCAATATCACCTCGCTTGCATCGGCTGAACTTGTGTGCCCAGGTAAAGTTATGATTGCAGCCTCACTAATCCCTGATGACCTTAAGCTTTATCATCATAGTGATTTAGTAGGGAGACAGGTTTATGATGAAAATCTTGAACTGAGTGGGGTAATTGAGGAAATTTTACTTGGCCCTGCAAACGATGTATGGCAGATTTCTCGTGAGGGAGAAGAAAAACTTCTCCTGCCTGTGCTTGATGAAACCGTGCTTGAAATCCCTGATGAAGGACCAATTTTAATTCATGTGCTTGACGGACTTATTGACTAGCAAGAGGTGAGACATTTGATTATTGAAACACTTTCGGTTTTTCCCGAAATGTTTGAAAACGTTATGTCTTTATCTATTCTCGGTCGTGCCCGACAGTCAAAACTCTTTGAGTACAAGGGATATAATCTGCGCGATTGGACACATGACGTTCATAGAAGTGTTGATGATGTGCCCTATGGCGGGGGAGCAGGGATGCTCATGAAGCCCGAACCTATCTTTGAAGCAATAAAGGATATTAGTGCCACAGGTCCTAGGCCAAGCGTAATATTTTTTAGTCCAACAGGTACTCCCTTCAATCAAAAACTTGCTCACAAGCTTTCTCAAAAAGAACGACTTTTGTTCTTTTGTTCTCGGTATGAGGGGGTTGATGAGCGAGCATATACTTTGGCGGACTACACCTTATCGCTTGGAGATTTTGTTTTAAGCGGCGGTGAACTTGCGGCTATGGTTGTTACAGATGCTATAGTTCGCCTGCTTCCAGGGGCGCTTGGAAATGATGATTCAGCACGTGACGAATCGTTTTCATCATCTGGTTTATTAGAGTATGAGCAGTATACTCGACCACAAAGCTATCGAGGCTTAGAGGTCCCACCTGTGCTCCTTTCAGGAAACCACCAAGCAATCGATGCCTTTAGAAGAGAAAGCGCTATTAAAAAGACACTAAAATTTCGCCCAGATTTACTGGCTCACGCACGTTTGAGCGAAGAAGAACGTTTAAAATTGAGCGAAGGTTTTTATATAGATAAGGACGAAGCGTAAATGATAGATGAGAAAAAACCCGACCACACGAAAGAGAAAGAAGGCTCTTTTTTAAAAGCTTTTTTGGACTATTTACTAATCTTCGGAATTGTTCTTATCATTATGATTCCACTGCGAATGTTTGTTGTTGAACCTTTCAAAATTCCAACAGCATCGATGGATCCAACAATTGCAGTAAACGACCGTATTTTTGCCGAAAAAATATCATACAAAGTATCCGGTTCGCTTACACCAGGAGAAATATATACCTTTAAAGACCCCGCCAACCGAAATGTCACACTTATTAAGCGACTCATTGCAACAGAGGGTCAGACTATAGATTTCCAAGATAGTAAAGTTGTGGTTGATGGACGAGTTTTAGATGAGGCATACACCCATGGCTTACCTTCCGATCCACTACCAAGAACATTGGGGGGACAAGCAATAGAATATCCGCTTACTATTCCCGATGGCTATGTTTGGATGATGGGA
>JAUNLE010000015.1:12713-25671 GCA_030532415.1 Coriobacteriia bacterium
CGTTATTTTGGACCTATTGCTGAATCAAGCATTACTGGACATGCATTTATAACATACTGGCCGTTTAGCAACTTCGGCCCACTGCAATAAGCTTAAATAAAGGTAGAGGTAACGCGAGGGGAGATACGTATTTAGGATGAATAAAGACGCGCTATCGTTTCAAGACATAATTTTACACTTGCAAAATTATTGGGCATCTAAAGGTTGTATCATTTTACAGCCCTATGATAGTGAGGTGGGAGCAGGTACCTTTCATACGGCAACAACCCTACGTTCACTAGGCCCTGGTACCTGGCGCGCTGCCTATGTTCAGCCCTGTCGTCGTCCTTCTGATGGCCGTTACGGTAAAAATCCAAATCGTCTTCAGCACTATTATCAATTTCAGGTTCTTATCAAGCCATCCCCTGAGGATTCTCAAGAACTTTACCTAGATTCACTTCGAGCAATTGGAATAGAGCCTACTGAACATGATGTGCGCTTTGTCGAAGACGACTGGGAATCTCCGACCTTAGGTGCGTGGGGCTTGGGTTGGGAAGTTTGGCTCAACGGTATGGAAGTAACCCAGTTCACCTACTTTCAACAGGTAGGTGGTATTGAAACGCATCCTACTCCTGTCGAGATTACCTATGGTCTTGAGCGTCTTGCCATGTATATCCAAGGTGTTGATTCAGTATATGATTTAGTTTGGAACAAATCGGGCGATCATATTTTCACCTATGGTGATGTCTTCTTAGCAAATGAGGAGCAATTTTCAGCCTATAATTTTGAGCTTGCAAACATTGATTTAATGCGAAAGAAATTCGACGAATACGAAGCAGAGTGTCATGCAGCACTTGATGCAAAGCTTCCACTTCCGGCTTATGACTGCGTGCTTAAATGCTCTCATGCTTTCAATCTTTTAGATTCCCGTGGCGCAATTAGTGCTACCGAGCGTACGGCCTATATTTTGCGAGTGCGCACTATTGCAAAAGCATGCTGCGAGTCTTATCTTGCTTCAATCGAAGCGCACAAAGAAGAGGGGAGCGATCTGTAATGTTTAAGACCTTCATTTTCGAACTTGGCTGTGAAGAGCTTCCTGCGCTCGATCTGATTAAAGCAGTTTCACAATACGAAAAACTTGTGTCAGATGCACTTAAAGACGCGCGTATCGACTTTGAATCCCTTGAGGTTTTATCAACACCAAGACGCATTACCTTAAAAATAAATAATCTTGCAGAAAAAACCGAGGAGCTTAAGCAGCGCTTTAGAGGTCCTCAGGTGCAGGCGGCCTTTGATGATGAAGGAAATCCAAGTAAGGCAGCCTTAGGATTTGCGCGTTCAAAAGGTGTGCGCACTGAAGATTTGACGCGCGAGTTTGAAGGCGATAAGGAATATGTATATGCAAACACCCTTATCCCTGCTCAAGATGTAAGAGAAATTCTGCTCGCAAAACTTCCTGAACTGGTCTTGTCAATCTCTTGGCCTCACTCTCAACGTTGGGGTACTAAAGAAGTTCGTTTTGCGCGACCTATTCGATGGCTTTTTGCCATGCTTGATGATGAAGTCTTGCCGCTTGAAATCGCCGGCCTCAGTGCTTCAAAGCTCTCGTATGGAAATCGCTTGATTTCACCTTCTGCCTTTGAAATTAAGGATGCCCATGAATACGAGGACTTACTGAAAGCCCACTACGTTATCCCTTCTTTTGAAGAGCGTGCCCGCATTATCAAAGATGGTATAGCCGCCATTGAACAAGAGCATCATCTTCAAGCCGAGCTACCTGAGAACATCTTTAATGAGGTAGTGAATTTGTGCGAGTGGCCAACACCGATGCTTGCCTATTTTGATGAGGAATTCCTGGATATTCCACAAGAAATTATTACCGATGCGATGCTTACTCATCAGCGATATTTTCCGCTTTACAAAGATGGCAAACTCTCACATGCCTTCATCGTTACCTCAAACGGTAATCCAGCCTACGAAAAAACTATCGTAAGCGGAAACGAACGAGTGGTTCGTGCACGCCTTTCAGATGCAGCATTTTTCTATAAGGAAGATTCATCGCGGCCACTTGAATCATATCTTCCTGCACTTAAAAAAGTTGCCTTTCACGAAAAGTTAGGTTCAATCTTTGAAAAGGTTGAACGTATGCAAGAGGTTTTGAGTAAGATTCTGAAAGATTTGCCACTTGAAGCATCAGTTAAAGAGGATACGCTTCGTGCAGCAAAGCTTTCAAAAGCCGATTTAGTTACGAGTGCAGTCGTCGAATTTACCGAGCTACAAGGCACAATGGGTGGTTATTATGCTCAAACTTCTGGTGAGCATGAGGCTGTAGCCAAAGCTATCTCGGAACACTATCGCCCTCGTTTTGCAAAAGATCAGCTCCCAAGCACGACCGAAGGTAAATTGCTTGCGCTTGCAGATAAACTTGATACAATTTGTGGAATTTTTGCCGCAGGACAAGCGCCTACAGGTTCTTCTGATCCATACGCTTTGCGCAGAAGTGCCATTGGCATTATCAATATCTTAAAAGATTTCCCTCACATATCTCTTGAAGGCGCAATAGATGCAAGTTTAAGCTCTTATAAGGGTGCGCTTGATTTTGATTATCAGGACGTGAAGGGACAGATTGCCGACTTCTTTACCACGCGTATGGGAGTTATGGCAAAAGAGGATGGTATCGCAACAGACACCATCGCGGCGGTATCAGGTGCTGCTTCACAGGCGGTTTTGGACCCTCTTGATTTTTTTGTACGCGCCCAAGCCTTTGAGCAGGTAAGATTAAGAGATTTTGAGATTTTTGAGAACTTAGCACAAGCATATACGCGTGCCAATAATCTGCGCGACGAAAAACTTGGTACACAAACAAATCCATTGCTTTATGAGGCGGCTGAAAAAGCGCTCGATGAGGCACTTGATGCACAAATTGAAAAGGTCGATACCCTATTAAAAGCGCGTAAATACCAAGAACTCTTCGAAGGACTAGCCTCGTTGAAAGAGCCAATCGACACCTTCTTTAATGAGGTGCTCGTCATGTCTGAAGATGAGGAGCAAAGAGAAAATCATCTGAAACTTCTCAATAAATTTGTAAGCGTATTTGCTGGTATTGCAGATATTTCTTCATTGGCAAGATAAGAGGATATGTGAGTATTCGAGAAGATAAACATGCTTTTGTTGATGCGCTTAAGGGGCGTATTCCAACGGTTCATGTTATATCAGATTCGCTGGGAGACACTGCTGCCGATGTTGCCCTTGCAGCAGCTTCTCAGTTTTCAATGGGCTCGGTTCACATCGATCGCCTTATGAAGGCGCAGACCATTGAGCAGGTTAAAAACTTTTTAGACCAGCGAGAATTTGATTTCGAAAAAACCGAGCAAGGCTTTGAATCCTTTGTAATTTTTTATACGATTGCCGACCCAATTTTGCGAGAAGAGCTTGCGTGGGAGCTTGAGCGAAGAGGCATTGATGGACTTGATCTTTTAGGCCCTGCAGTCGATATGCTCTCGAAGCTCACAGGCGAGGCTCCTTCTGGGAAATCTGGCGTTATTCGTAAAACTGATGCTCGGTATTTTAGACGTATAGATGCTATGGAATATTCGGTCAACCATGATGATGGTAGAAATCCGGAAAGTCTTGATCGAGCCGATATTGTCTTAATTGGAGTCTCTCGTACGTCAAAAACTCCGCTTTCAATGTACCTTGCCTTTCAAGGATATAAGGTGGCAAACGTACCCTTAGCGCTTGGGGTTAAACCTCCCGAACAGCTTTACGACATTGAGCCCTACAAGATTTTCGGCCTGCTTTCTACACCTGAAGTCTTGTCAGAAATTCGATATCGAAGATTGGGTGACGATAAAACACGTGCAGCAGCAAAATCATATGCCGACACCTTCGAAATCGAAAAAGAGCTTAAAGAAGCCCGTGCCTTTATGCGCGAGCTTGGCTGCATTGTAATTCGCACGAATAATAAAGCGGTTGAAGAAACTGCCCAAGAAATTCTAAAATATTATGAGGCTCACGAGCTTGCGCAGATTCGCAACGATGATGTTTGAGTTATTATTAACAAGTATGGTTCTTTTATTTAACAAGTAATTAATGCTTGCAGTTAAAGTTTCGCACGTACTCGGAAAGGGAGATTAGCGTGGCAGACGAAAAGCGCGTTTACGCCTTTGGTAAGGATGAGCAAGGAGCTGATGTAACAGAGGGTTCAGCTTCTATGAAGTTTATGCTGGGAGGCAAGGGAGCTAACCTTGCTGAAATGGCAAAAATAGGCCTACCAGTACCTCCTGGATTTACGATTACCTGTCAAACCTGCGTCGAATACGCTAACGCTGGCAATGTGTGGCCAGAAGGTGCGCTCGACGAGATTGATGCATATCGTCAAGACCTAGAGCGCCGTATCGGAAAGAAAATTGGCGACACAGATGATCCACTTTTGGTATCGGTACGCTCTGGCGCTCCGTTTTCTATGCCGGGTATGATGGATACCGTTTTAAACCTAGGACTTAATGACAATTCAATTCAGGGTCTTATTAAACAAACGCAAAACGAGCGTTTCGCTTGGGATTCGTATCGTCGTTTTATCCAAATGTTTTCTAAAGTAGTGATGGATGTCGACGGTGATTTGTTCGAAAATGCCATTACGGCAAAGCGTCTTGCAGCAGGTGTCAAGCAAGATAACGAACTTTCAAGCGAGCAGCTCCAAGAGCTAGTTGAAGAATTCAAAGAAATATTTTCTGAAGAAGTTTCGGCTGAAAAACATCCTGAACTCGTAATTGATGGAAAAGTTACCTTCCCTCAAGATCCAAATCAACAACTTATTTTGGCAATTCAAGCCGTTTTTGGTTCATGGAATAATGAGCGCGCGGTAATTTACAGAAGACAAAACAAGATTTCAGATGACTTAGGTACCGCCGTTAATGTTCAGTCCATGGTTTTTGGTAACAAGGGAGATACCTCGGCTACGGGCGTGGCATTTACGAGAAACCCTGCTGATGGTACGAAAGAATTTTACGGCGACTATTTGGTAAATGCACAGGGTGAAGACGTTGTAGCAGGTATTCGAAATACTCAGCCAATCGCTCAATTAAAAGAAACAAAGGGTCTTGAGCAGGCAGGCCGCGACCTTGACGAAGTTTTCGGCATTTTAGAGCAGCACTATCGTGATATGTGCGACATTGAATTTACCATTGAACAAGGCCGACTATGGATGCTTCAAACACGTGTTGGAAAGCGTACCGCAGCAGCTGCCTTAAAGATTGCTATCGATATGGTTTCCGAGGGGCTTATCTCTAAAGAAGAAGCTGTTTTACGTGTAAATCCAGCCCAACTTGATCAATTGCTTCACCCGCAATTCGACGCCCAGGCTCAGTATGACGTTATTGCAAAGGGCTTAAATGCATCTCCTGGTGCTGCAGTAGGTAGCATTGTGTTTAGCGCAAAGGATGCAGTCGAAAAAGAACAAGCAGGCGAGAAGGTCATCTTAGTTCGCTGGGAGACAAACCCAGACGATCTTGCAGGTATGATTGCTGCTGAAGGTATTTTAACGTCTCACGGTGGTAAAACTTCTCATGCTGCAGTTATTGCTCGAGGCATGGGTGCCCCATGTGTATGCGGTGTAGAGGCGCTTAAGATTGATGCTGCAAACAAGGTAGTAACGGTTGCTGGAAGTGATTTAGTACTCCACGAAGGCGACCTTATCTCGATCAATGGTACGACCGGCGATGTTGTCCTTGGTGCAGTCGATTTAGTAAATCCAGAATTATCAGGAGACCTTGACGTTATCTTAAAGTGGTCTGATGAAGTTCGTGAAATGGGCGTACTCGCAAATGCAGATAACCCTGAAGATGCCAAAATTGCTCGTGAATTTGGAGCAGGTGGTATTGGACTTTGTAGAACTGAGCATATGTTCTTAGGTGACCGCAAAAATATTATCCAATCATTCATCCTGGCAGATTCTCAAGATGTAAAAGATAAGGCGCTATCCGATTTATTAGAGGCACAAACTGGCGACTTTGTTGGTATTTTCGATTCTATGGATGGTTTACCAGTAGTTGTTCGTCTGCTTGATCCGCCACTTCATGAATTCTTAAATGACCCACGCGAACTTGATAAAGAGATTATTCGCTTAGAACTTGAAGGCGCATCGGAAGAGCTTCTCAAAGAAAAACGTTCGCTTCTTGCTCATATTGATGAAATGATGGAAGCAAACCCAATGCTTGGTCTACGTGGTGTTCGTCTATCAATCCTGAACCCAGAACTCCCTCGCATGCAAGTTCGTGCTATCGCAAGCGCTGCTTGTGATTTAAAGCTTCAAGGTAAAGATCCAAAACCTGAAATTATGATTCCGCTTGTTTCAGTCAAAGCTGAACTTGCTTTACTTCGCGAAGTCTGTGAAGAGGTAATTCAAGAAGTATTTGAAGAAAAGGGTGTCGAGCTTGAAATTCCAATCGGCACGATGATCGAGCTTCCACGAGCTGCCTTAAGTGCAGGAGAACTTGCTGAAGTAGCTGATTTCTATAGCTTTGGTACCAACGACTTAACCCAAACGACCTTTGGTTTCTCGCGCGATGATGTTGAGTCAAAGTTCATTCCTAACTATCTTGCAAACAAGATTTTAACGGTCAATCCATTTGAAACGATTGATGAGCGCGTAGTCGAGCTTGTTTCAATCGCTTCAGAACGCGGACGTGCAACAAACCCAGATATCGTCTTAGGTGTTTGTGGTGAGCACGGTGGAGATCCAAGTTCGATTATGAGCTTGGCTAAGGTTGGCTTGGACTATGTGTCATGCTCACCGTATCGCGTGCCACTTGCTCGTCTTGCTGCCGCTCAAGCAAAGCTTGAGAGCACGACTCAAGCGAGCGATAACCGATAGTTATCCAAAAGCTAAGTAGCTTAATGTTATGACCGAAGCGCTGTGAGGACTTACCTAGTCTGAGCAGCGCTTTTATTTTTGTCCGGATGCTTTTGTAGGATGAGGATAGTAAAAATATTACGAAGGAGGCAGCGTATATGTCTGGACAAAGTTTTGAACTGAATTTTAGAGAGGCGCTTGAAGCACGCGAGTCTATGGTGCTATCGCCTGCTGCTGCGAAAGCAAAAGACAGTCTTGGTCGTTTACATCCAATTGAATTAGATGATATGCGTACTAACTTTCAGCGCGACCGCGATCGCATTTTGCATTCTAAATCTTTTAGACGTCTCTCGCATAAAACGCAGGTATTCTTAGCGCCCGAGGGCGATCACTATCGGACTCGTTTAACTCACACGCTGGAAGTTTCACAAATAGCACGTTCTATTACGAGGGCACTTGGTTTAAATGAGGATTTAACTGAAGCAATTGCCTATGGTCACGACTTGGGTCATACGCCTTTTGGACACACAGGAGAATCTGCACTTTCACGTGCACTCGCGCGCCATCGTGGAATTGACCCAGATTATAACGAGACGGGGCTTTTGTATAAACATAACTTACAATCGGTTCGTATCGTTGAAAAGCTTGAAAACAATGGTAAAGGCCTTAATTTAAGTCGCGAAGTCGTTGATGGCATTAAGCACCACAATGGAAAAGTTCGACCACAAACGTATGAAGGTAAAATTGTCGCTATTTCAGATCGCATTGCATATGTTTGTCACGATATTGATGATGCAATTCGTGCAAAACTCTTAACTGAAGACGATCTTCCAAAGTCGACCCATGCGATTCTTGGTTTGAACTCCTCCGAGAGAATTTCAAGGATGGTGCACGATACCATTCAAACCTCCTATGAAAGAAACGACATCTATATGTCCGAGCGTGTATGGAGCGCCTTGCTTGAGCTTAGGGAATTTCTGTTTAACAAGGTGTATACTTCAAGTGATGCCAAACGTGAAGAACCTAAGGCGCAACGCATGATAGGGCAGCTGTTTGACCATTACATTAATCATTTTGACGAGGTTCCTGAAGACTATAAAATTCATAGCTCCGACGACACGTCTATTCAAGTTGTGGATTATATTGCAGGCATGACGGATAGGTATGCAATTTCTAAGTATCAAGAACTGTTTATCCCAAGAGCTTGGAGACTTAAGTAAGACAAACATCCCTAACAAGCGAATTTTAACAAAAAAGCTTTAGAAATTTGTACTCTTAGTGATTAGATAAATTACCCAAGTTTATCTCTTGAATAATGTGGGTTTTTACCATTATAATCTTTATTCGCGCTCTTATTTAAGAGTTATGCATTGGTAATACAGTTTTAGCTAGTTATAAGGAAATAAAAACATGGATATCATTCGCGCCATTGAGCGTCAACAAATAAATGAAGATCTACCTGAGTTTGGCGTGGGTGACAACGTTAAGGTTCACTACCGCATTAAAGAAGGAAGTCGTGAGCGTATTCAGGTTTTCCAAGGTGACATCATTCGTATGAGTGGTGCAGGTGCTCGTGAAACTTTTACGGTTAGAAAGATTTCTTTCGGTATTGGTGTAGAGAGAACCTTCCCAGTACATTCACCTAAGATTGATAAACTTGAGGTAGTTCGCCACGGTGAGCACCGCAGAGCTAAACTTTACTACTTACGTAATCGTATTGGTAAGGCTGCAGTTCTTCGCGAAAAGCGTCTTCACTAATCTGAACCTTCAATTGCAACGTATGAGCCACCTTCAAGAAGAAGGTGGCTTTTTTGGGTTTATAAGATGGATAATACACAAAGTGTTAAAGAGATAATTGCAGCGCTTAAATTAGCGGAGCTAGAGGAGCTACCAGGGCTCTTAAACCGCTATAGTGAAGATCCACGCAAGCAAATTCAGAAAGCTTTAGGCGTTGCCAAAAGAAGATACGAACATGAATTGCAAGAGCGTAAACGTGTTCGCGCAATGTATGACTTTATGAACACGCTTGCAGGAAAAGATGCAGTTGTACTAGGTGTAGACGAGGTTGGTCGCGGCGCTGTTGCAGGACCGCTTACCGTATGTGCTGTTCAGCTTCCAAAAGATCCCATAATTTGGGGCCTTAACGATTCAAAAAAGCTTAGCCCCCACAAAAGAGAGGAGCTTGCTAAAACTATTGCGCACTTTGCCCCTGCGATTGGTATTGCGCACATCGATCCTGAGCACATTGACGCAGCAGGCATGAGCGCCTCATTGCGAGTTGCCATAAACCGTGCAATCAAAGACAGCGGTCTTGAGCCTGACCTCGTTTTGTTAGACGGCAACTCAATGCATGCGCACCCAAAAGAGAAAAATGTTATTGGTGGAGACGCTAAAGTAGCTTGTATTGCAGCAGCATCAATCGTTGCTAAAGTCTCACGTGATAGCATCATGCGTATGTCAGAGCTAGACTACCCAGGCTATAGTTTTGCAAAGTCTAAAGGTTACGCTTCACCCGAACACATCAAGGCTATCCAAACACTTGGACCTTGCGAGTATCATCGTAAAACATTTATCACAAGTTTTTTGCCTCAAGATTCACTCTTTTAGCTTTCGTTTATCACCCATATAGAATCCTCTGCAAGTGCGTTTAGAATAGCTTGATAGCGCGTTTAGACCTCTCGCATATCGTTTTACTAACGATTATGAAGTGCTAAGAGAGGACAAAACCATGTCACAGAAGCTTGCAGAAGAAAACCAAAACCCCTTTGCGATGACTAAAAAAGAGCTTGGGGTGTTCGGAGAAAAACTTGCTCAGAAATATTTAACTCAAAATCATTTCAAAATCTTAGAGTGCAATTATCGTTTTCCTTTTGGGGAGGTCGATATTATTGCTCAAGAGGAAGATGAACTTGTTTTTTGTGAAATAAAGACGCGTCTTAAAACTATTGATGCAGCACCGGAGCTTGCTGTAGGTCGTGAAAAGCAAGAAAAATACTGCAAAATGGCGCGTCTATACCTAGCGCAGCATCCACAATACGAATCGGTTCGTTTTGATGTTATTGCAATTGTAATGTCTGGAGAAACTCAAGGTTGCCTAAGACACTTAAGGTCTGCCTTCATCTGTGGCGAAGAGCTATGAGTCAGGCATGTATCAAAGCCTTAAACCTCCACGCTTCTGAAGTTTTGCCTGTGAAGGTTGAAGTTGATATAAGTCCAGGCATTCCTCAAATTTCAATTGTTGGAATGGCAGATCAAGCGATTAGAGAAGCATCTTTAAGGGTGAGAACTGCGCTTAAAGCAAGCGGCTATCAAATTCCACGAGCAAAAATTCTAGTTAATTTATCTCCTTCTGGTATGAGAAAAAGTGGAAGTGGTTTTGATCTTGCTATTGCACTTGGAATACTGCAGGCATCTGGACAAATATTCTTGGCTGCAGTCAAAGACTCAGTGTTTGTGGGCGAGCTTTCACTTGAAGGACAGATACATCCAGTTAAGGGCATGGTTGCCTATTAAGTATTTTGCAAACAAAACAATCTATCACTGATAAGTGGAGCTAAACAGGGAGAGTTTTGTTCAATTAAGGATTTAGACCGGAAGGTATTGCATACCCTTCGTGACATTGAAAAGCCTTTGCAAACACTAGCTCTTTTTAGCCGTAGAAAAAATGAGCACGAACAAAAACATGATTACAGAGAAATTTATGGTCAAAACCTAGCTAAACGTGCTCTATTAATCTGTGCAGTAGGTAGGCATAACGCCTTATGCATCGGATCGGCTGGATCAGGCAAATCGATGCTTATAGAACGTTTTGTAGGAATCTTGCCTGCGCTTACTGAAGAGCAATCTATAGAAACTGCCTTCATTCATTCCATTAAAGGACTTGAGGTAGATGAAATTTTGCAGGGGATACCACCTTTGAGGGCTCCTCATCATGCAATAGGAAAGGCAGGTCTGATAGGTGGTGGCATACCTGTTGCTCCAGGAGAAATTTCACTTGCGCATAATGGAGTCTTGTTTATGGATGAGTTCCCAGAATTTTCATCTGCTGTTTTACAGAATTTAAGACAGCCCATGGAAAGAGGCTTCATACGATTCAATCGTTCACATAAGAGTTATGAGTTTAATGCACGTTTTATCTTATTGGCAGCCGCTAATCCATGTCCATGTGGGAATTTGTTTGAAAAAGACACCCCTTGTACCTGCAAAGAATCAGCAATTACTCGCTACCAGTCAAAGATGGCCGGCCCCTTGCTTGATCGCTTTGACCTAACAATTGAAGTAAAAAGGCCAGATTCGCAAAAAATTCTATATGAAAAAAGTCCACTTTCAACGCGCGAGATGAAAGTGCAGGTTCTTAAGGCACATGACTTTCGTCAAGATAGAAAAAAGCAGCTGGATATATCTGAAAAATTATCTGAGCGTGATAGAGTTCTCAAAGCGTGCAGGCTAAGCAAGCGCAACTTGGCGCTCGTAGAAAAGCTGTCAAGTTACCATAAGCTTTCAGCTCGTTCCATTATAAGGGTACTGAAGGTTTCTCGAAGTATTGCTGATTTCGAATTATCCCAAGAAGTTTTAGAGGAACATCTACTGGAAGCTGTTGCTTACAAGGTGGGGTTTTAAGATGGATGAGCGTTTTGAGCTGAAGTTGCACGATCCAGAATATCCAGATAGCCTGCGTGACTTAGAGCATCCTCCTCAAGTTCTGTATGGAAGGGGTAATCTTGAAATTCTGAAAGCCCCAAGCGTTTCGATTGTGGGGGCAAGAAGAGCAACACCGTATGGAATTGCTGCTGCAAAGTTTTGTGCTCGTATAGCCGTTGAGCACAATTTAGTTATCACTTCAGGTGGCGCGATTGGTTGTGATCAGGCTGCAGGCAAAGAGGCACTGTTGCAAGGCGGAAAGACAATTGCAGTTTTAGCTTGTGCTGCCGATGTTGTGTATCCAAGAGGTGCGCAAAAATTTTTTGATGAAATAATTCACTCAGGTGGTGCTTTAATTTCTGAACAAACTTGGGGACAGAGAGCTTTACCCTGGATGTTTCCGAAACGAAACCGCCTTATTGCGGCGCTCTCCCAGGTGTTGTTAGTGGTTGAAGCATCCTTAAAATCGGGCACGATGAGTACCGCAAATGCGGCCTATAATTTAGGCCGTTCTATTTTTGCCGTACCGGGTTCGATTTTCTCTTCAAATTCACAAGGCTGCAACCAAATCATATCTGAAGGAGGCCAGCCTATTGTAGATAAAGATTCTCTTACCATAGCTTTTAGTCGTGAGTATAATTCACTTCAATTAAATCAAATGAAGTATGCAAAGGGAAAACCCAAAACCAATAGGGTCTTACAGGCATTAGAGGCACAAGCGTACAGTGCCCAAGAACTTAGCCAAAGTTTGGGAATTCCTATAGAAAAGATTCTTCGTCTCTTAAGCGCCTATGAACTTGAGGGGAGTGTAGTTAAACTAAAAAGTGGTTTATATAGTTTAAGTACGAGCTATTATTTGAAATATCATTCCTAGCTCGTGAGATATAAAAAGGAGTGTTTGTGAGAGAAGCGGTGCATATAATTGGCGGAGGGTTAGCAGGTAGTGAGGCAGCATTAAGCTTAGCTAAACGTGGCGTACCCGTTGTTCTCCATGAAATGAAGGAAGTTAAAAAGACTCCGGCGCACACTTCTGATAATTTTGCCGAACTTGTATGTTCCAACTCTTTTAAGTCTGAGCGAGAAGATTCTGCAGCTGGGGCACTTAAGTCTGAGCTTAAGATGCTAGGATCTGAACTTTTGCCTATGATATATGAGGCTCGAGTGCCTGCCGGTGGTGCGCTTGCGGTAGACCGTGAACGCTTCTCAAACTTAGTTACACAAAAGATTTTAACTAATCCTAATATTGAACTTATAAAAGAAGAAGTAAGCTCGCTTGATGTAAGCAGGCGGCTTATTGTTGCAGCTGGACCTTTGGCATCAGAGGCCTTAAGTGCACACATACTTGAACTTACAGGTTCTCAAGGACTTTCCTTTTATGATGCAGCAGCCCCTATCGTTGAAGCGGATTCACTAGATATGGACATCCTGTTTTCGCAATCTCGCTATAAAAAAGTAGAGGGAGCAGACTATTTGAATGCTCCTTTC
>JAUNLE010000016.1:0-21021 GCA_030532415.1 Coriobacteriia bacterium
ATATTGTCGTTTTTTTGCGGTAATTGTCTATGAATTCACCCTTCTGCTCTTCTAAGAGGTGAATAAGATAGTTGTTATTAAAGAAGCGATTTGCGTGTTCTGAAGTAAACGCCTCTTGTACCTTCTTATAAAACTTGTCCTCTTTGAGCCACACGCGTGTAGGAACAGGAAAACCGAGTTTTCTTTTTTGCGCCCATTCGCTTGGTATATGGCGCTCGGCGGCTTTTCGCATGACGTACTTGGTTTGCTCGCCTTTAATGCGCAAATCCACAGGAATTTGCATGGCAACCTTATAGACTTCTTTATCCAAAAAGGGAACACGCAGTTCAAGGGAATGAGCCATCGACATACGGTCGGCCTTAAGCAAAATGTCGCCTACCATCCAAAGATTTAAGTCAAGATACTGCATCTTAGAGACTATATCGTCATAATCTTCCACGCGTTCGTAATAGGCCTTCGTAAGGTTTTGCGGGTGGCCTGCAAGACTCGCGTCGCGTAAAATCTGCTTCTTTTCATCAAAGTCAAACATAAAGGCGTTACCAATAAAGGTATCTTCAACCTCTTGTGCTCCGCGCAGCAAGAAGGCGCGACCCTTGGTGCCCTTGGGAAGTTTAGCCGCAAGTTTTGCAAGCAGCTTGCGCACAGGCTTTGCAACGATTGCCTGGTATTTTTTGCGATCAAGCGGTTCATGATAAATGCGATAACCACCGAAAAGCTCGTCAGCACCCTCGCCACTTAAGACGACCTTCACTTCTTTACTGGCAAGTTCAGATACGAAATACAGAGCAATGGCGCTCGGATCGGCAAGTGGCTGGTCTAAGTGATACTGCACTTTTGGGATGGATTCCCAGTATTCATCTGATGAAATAATTTTCGAGTGCTGCTTCGTTTTAATCTTTTCAGACAAACCTTCTGCCCACGATGTTTCGTTGTATTTTTCACCAAAATCAAAGCCAACGGTAAAGGTTTTTTGACCCTCAAAATAGGATGCGACATAGGATGAATCAACACCGCTCGATAAAAAGCAGCCAACTTCAACATCGGCAATACGATGCGCTTCTACGCTGTTTTCGAAGGCTTTCTCGATTATATCGATGGCTTCGTCTTCGCCAAGTGCTTCATTAGGCTCAAAGCGAACCTCAAAATAACGCGTGATGCTAATCTGCCCGTCTTGATAGAGCAAATAGTGAGCTGGCATGAGCGCATAGATGTCTTCAAAAAAAGTTTCAGGCGGAACGCTGTATTGAAAAGAAAGGTAGGCATCGAGTGCGCGGGCATTAAAACGCTTTTTGTAGTCGGGGTAGGCAAGAATGCTCTTTATTTCTGAAGCATATACAAAGTTGTCGTTTACCTGTGCGTAGTGGATCGGTTTAATGCCGAAGGGATCGCGTGCTAAAAAGAGGGATTTATCACGTGTATTGTAAATGGCAAAGCCGAACATTCCACGCAGGCGACCAAGAAGGTCAGCACCCCACTCCTCATAGCCATGTAAAAGGACCTCGCTGTCGGTTTCACTTTTAAAGCTATGGCCAGCCTCAATCAGCTCTTCTCGAAGTTCTTGGTAGTTATATATTTCACCATTGAAGGTAAGCACTAAAGAGTCATCTTCGTTTGTCATAGGCTGGTGGCCGCTTTGACCAAGGTCAATAATAGAAAGACGTCGAAATCCTAAATGCGCTTGTTGATCCTCGTAAAAGCCCTTATCGTCAGGGCCTCGATGAGTAATAACTTCAGTCATAGCTTCAAGTATCGTATGAGCATCCTTGTGCTCACCTATAAAACCTGCGATTCCGCACATATAGCCTCTTTAGTACAATCAAAAATTACATTGGTAGTATAAAGTACATAGTAAAAAGTTTGCCCAAGGCGCCTTGGACGTTTTACTATTATCCAACAAGTACGCACTTCTTAAAGGACATTGTATGGCATTACTCAACAAAAACGAAAACGCGGGCTTTCACCCCCTTATTTTAGGGGGAGACATTGGAGTGTATGCCCTTGCACGAGCTTTTTGGGAAGCTTATCACGTACGCTCGACCGTTATTTCGGGAGCGGCCCTCGGGCCTATTGCAAAGTCTGCAATCGTCGATGTAATTGCGCTGGGTATGGGCGCAAGTGTGCAAGATATTGCGCAAGCCGCATACGACGAAGCAGCTCGCTTGCAAAAACGTTATCCCAACAAAAACTTAGTGCTTTTAACGAATTCGGATTCTCAGGTGCGTGCCGTTATTGCAATGGCTGAAAAACTCAAAGAATACTATAAGCTTTCCATGATTGATGAAGAGCTTTTGAATCGTGTTCAAGATAAGGCATCCTTTGCGCGCCTTGCACAAGCGTACAAGATGGATACTCCTCGAACAATCGAGGTAGACCTTGCTACCTATAAAACGCCGGACTGGAAAGAAGCTAAATTACCAGGATCTTTCCCCTTAATCGTAAAGCCTGCAAATTCAGCATTTTATGAGCGGCTCCATTTTGAGGGCATGAAGAAGGTTTACCACATTAAGGACAAACAAGCCCTCGATGACTTATGGGAAACCTTGTATAGGGGTGGTGCAAAGCAGCGCTTTGTTGTGCAAGAAGAAATTTTGGGCGACGACCAACAAATGCTTTCGATCACCGCTTATTGTGATCAAAACCATCGGGTAACGATGCTTGGATCTGCCCAGGTTTTACTAGAAGAGCATGCGCCCAGTGCGCTTGGCAATCCCGCCGCCATGATTACCGAAGCTTTTGATGATTTGTACGCCCAGGCCGAACAGTTTTTGTCGGCACTCAAGTACACGGGCTTTGCTAACTTCGACGTAAAGCGTGACCTTAGAACAAACAAGGCTTATTTTCTTGAGGTCAATCCGCGCATTGGTCGAAACAATTACTACAATACTGGAGCAGGTCTAAATCCTGCGATTTTTATGATTGAAGACGTAATCAATCATAAATCCCTTGAGCAGCAGCGCATTTCAGACGAGGTGCTGTATACGGTTGTGACCCCGCACCTGCTCAAAAAATACGTGAATGAGGAAAACAAAGCGCGCATCAATCGTTTGGTGAAGGCCAAAAAGGTCGTAAATCCGCTGTATGCCGCCTACGACAAGGGTCTTGGTTTAGATACTTTGAAGCGGCGCGCCTGGATTGTCGCCCACACGATGAATCACTATAAGAAGTTTAAAACCTATTATCCAAAAGCAAGCGAATCAGGCTTTTAATCACGTGCGTGAAGCTAAAGGAGTGCATCAAACAAGTTGACAGATTCATCTTCTCCAAAAGAAGCTCAACATAAACCCGAAGGCGAGCACAAGCTCGTTGCACTGATCGATCAGGTGCGCCAAGTTCCAAGTGATCCTGGTTGTTATTTGTGGAAGGACGAGCAGGGTAGCGTCTTGTACGTTGGCAAGGCGAAAAACTTGCGCGCCCGCATGATGCAGTATGTGCTTGGTCAAGATGAGCGCGAAAAAATTCCGCTTATGATGCACCAGGTTGCAAGCTTTGATTATGTGGTCGTAAGCTCTGAACATGAGTCGCTTATTTTAGAGAAAAACTTAATTCAGCAGTATCATCCACCCTATAACGTGGATTATCGCGACGATAAGTCCTATCCCTTCATCGCAATTACCGCAAGCGACAGCTATCCAGCAATTAAGTTCACCCGCGAAAAACACAAGAGCGGGACTCACTACTTTGGGCCTTACACCGATTCGCGCGCCGCTCGTCAAATGATTGACATTGCGCGGCGAACCGTCTCAATTTGCTCGGCGCACTGTACCGAATGGAAAAGAATTAAGCGGCTCTTTGATGCAAGATCTGACAAAGAGGCCTTGATTGACGAACTTAAAACATGTGGTAAACCCTGTTTTGACTTTCATGTCGGGAAGGGTCCAGGTGCTTGCGTGGGCGAAATAAGTCCCGAGGAGTATCGCAGTCATGTGCACAAGGTCGAGCGTTTTTTAAGCGGTAAGCGAAAAGAAATTGTCGAAGAGCTCACAAATGCTATGCATGAGGCAGCCGAAGAACTTGAATTCGAGCGTGCAGGGCGAATAAAACAGCGACTTGACACCATTAACAGCCTACAAGACAAGCAAAAAGTCGTCTTCAAAGCACCAATTGACATTGATATGCTTGGCTTTTATCGAGAAGAAACCATTGCCGGAGCCCATGTGTTTGTCGTTCGCGAAGGTCGCGTCATCATTTCAAACGACATTATCTTGAACAAGGGCATGGACGTTGAGTTCACTGAACTTATCGAAGGCTTTATGAAGCGCTACTACGAACAAACCAGTGATATTCCGCACGAAATATATGTTCCTACTGAGCTTCCTGATGCTAATCTTTTGTCTTCATGGCTAAGCGAAAAACGCGGGACCAAGGTGCACATTCGTGTCGCGCAGCGCGGTGATAAAAAAAGCTTGCAAGAGCTTGCCGACAAAAACGCCAAGCACGCCCTTATGCGCTTTAAGGTTAGGACGCGCTACGATGATGAGCGCACAAACCTTGCCTTACTTGAACTTGAAAGCGCGCTTGCTCTTCCAAGTCCGCCTTTGCGCATTGAGTGCTTTGATATTTCGACCATTCACGGTAAGTTTTCTGTGGCTTCAATGGTGGTATTTACGAATGGAAAGCCAGATACAAGCCAGTATCGCCGGTTTAAGATTCGGCTTGAAACTGAAGAAGCAAACGATTTTGCCATGATGCAAGAGGCCATTGCAAGACGCTATGCGCCTAAAAATATGGAAGATGCTCGCTTTGGTTCAAAACCAAACTTGCTCATAGTCGACGGTGGAAAACCACAGCTTAGTGCTGCAATCAAAGAGCTAAGTGATCTGGGGCATGAAGATATTCCCGTGGCGGGTCTTGCGAAGGCCGACGAAGAGCTGTTTGTTCCGTGGTCAGATACCGGTCCAGTCGTTTTGCCATCCGGTTCTGCCTCCTTATACCTGGTAAAACAAGTGCGAGATGAGGCGCACCGTTTTGCGATTAGCTACCACAGGGCCTTGCGCAAAAAAGCGATGACGACATCGATCTTAGATGAAATTGACGGTATTGGTCCTAAACGAAAGAAAGCCTTACGCCGCCATTTTTCTTCGATGAAAAACCTGCGTGCAGCAAGTGTTGAAGAGCTTGCCCAAGTACCTGGAATTCCGTATGACTTGGCCGAAACGATTTATGCGTATTTACAAGGGAGCGCATAGCTTTTTCAGGCTATACTGATAAGCGTTGACCTTAGCGTATCTGAAAGGCAATTTCTTATGCTGGAGCATGAGCCACACACCCAGAAGCACTCTCAAGTTCATGGCAACGATTTAGTTATTATCACAGGTATGAGCGGTGCCGGTAAAACTGAAACCTTACGAATCTTTGAAGATATGGGCTATTACTGTATCGATAATTTGCCACCCGCAATGCTTAAGGCGCTTGCTGAATTGGTGGATTTAGGACAAAGCTCGGGTAAGAAGCTTGCGGTTGTTTCAGATGTTCGCTCGCAGGAGTTTTTCGCCCAGTTTACTGACGAACTTCAAAAAGTATGTGAGCTCGGCATCAAGTACACCATTATTTTTCTTGAAGCATCAAACCAGTCTTTGCGAAACCGCTATAGTGCTCTTCGCCGTCGTCATCCACTTGCTAAAGATGATATGAGCATCACCGACGCGATCAAGCAAGAGCGCCTTATGCTTGCAAGCATTAAGGAGTCGGCAAGCCTTATTATCGATACGACTAAAATTAAAACGCGCGACTTAAAAACCCTCTTAATCGACTCATTTGCAGAAACTTCTGCCCAAGAAAGTATGTCGGTGCAAGTTTTTTCTTTTGGCTATAAATACGGAAACCCTATAGAGGGCGAAATTTTGATGGACGTACGCTTTCTGCCTAATCCCTACTATATTAGTGAGCTCAAAGAGCTTACGGGCTATGACGAAGCGGTGCGCGATTATGTTTTAGAAAAGCCTCAAACACAAGAGTTCTTAGATAAGTGGTTTGACCTGCTTGATGTGCTTATGCCATCTTATGTCGAAGAGGGTAAACCCCACTTAAGCTTAGGTATTGGTTGTACGGGTGGGCAGCATCGTTCGGTTGTCATCGCGCAAAAGACAGCTGAATACTTGCGCGATTTAGGCTATCGAGTTCACCTTTCTCATCGAGATGTCCAAAAGGCGCAAAGGTAGGCCTATGAGCAGGGGTTTTTTGGGCGAACATTTTGCTGGTGCACAGGCGCATCGCGAGTATAAGGCGGTTTCGATTGGTGGCGGTACTGGTCAGCCCAATGCGATTCGCGCCCTCCATCGTTTAGGTTATTATGTCAGCGCGGTTGTCTCCATGGTAGACGACGGCGGTTCAACTGGCATTATTCGCGAACGCGCAGGCATCGTGCCACCGGGAGATGTAAGAAAGTGCCTAAGCGCTATGGCAAAAGATCCCGAAGACGCCTTCGCCAAGGCCTTTGAGCATCGTTTTACTTTCGCCGACAACCACACGCTCGGAAATCTTATGCTTACGGCTTTGACCGAAGAGAGCGGTTCGTTTGTCGAAGCTATAAAAATATGTGCGCGCCAGCTTAACATTCACGGGATGGTTCTGCCGTCTACCTTAGAAAACGTAAAGTTACAAGGCAAAACGATTGACGGTGTGTGGGTAGAAGGGGAGTTTAATTTGGGGAAGGGGCAAAGCGCACTTGAAGAAGTGTGGCTCGATCCTCCCTTTGTGCAGGCCTACCCTGCAGCCGTGCAGGCAATTTTAGAAGCCGATGTAATTGTGCTCGGGCCAGGCTCGCTTTTTACTTCGGTCATTCCCAATCTTTTAATTCCAGGCATTATTGATGCTATACGCCAAAGCGATGCGAAGGTTATTTTCGTGTGCTCTATGGCCGATATGCAAGGTGAGACCTGGGGTTTGTCGGCCTTTGAACACGTACATGCACTCATGCGACACGGTATGAAAGACTTGATTGATGTTGCGCTTATCCATCGCGTGCAAGTGCAAGGTTTAGGAATTGCGACTCGTTCGTTTGAGGCGCTTACCGGAGAGCAAATTGATTCTGACAGAATGATGCGCGAGCGTATTTCAAGCGACAGAACAGATGGATCCAAAGGCTTTATCAGGCCTGTCATAGTAGATGATGAAATCATCTCGAAGATTAAAGACGAAGTTCCCTTGGTTTTAGTGCGCGATTTTTCGACTCCCGATCGTCCAACCTGGCACAATCCAAAAAAACTTGCCGATGTCTTAAAAGGTGTGATCGATGCATGTCATTTACCGCAGAAGTAAAAGATGAGCTCTCACGCATCAAAATGGATGAACCTTATGTCGCTCGAGCAGAACTTGCAGCGCTTATTCGCGTGTGCGGTACCTTAATCGTTGAAGGTAATCAGTCGTATCGTCTAGAGGTGTCAACTGAAACAGGTGCTGTAGCTCGCGTGTTCATCAAGCTCGTTCATACAAACTACGACTTAAAAACCGAGCTTACGGTCAGGCGCTCACTCTTGCATCATTCTCACAACTACCTTATTGCGCTTCCAAAACAACCTGAACTTAAAGAGTCCTTAGAAGAGCTTGGGGTGCTTCAAGACGATGGCAGGATTTACGAGGGGATAAAGCCCAGTTTGGTAGAAGCCCCTGATTCGGCAGCAGCCTACTTGCGCGGTGCGTTTTTAGGCGGCGGCTTTATTGCCGATCCAAAGGGCGATTTTCATTTTGAAATGACCTTTCAGCACAAAAAACTAGCAAGTGACATTGTCGAGCTGCTTAAGACCTATTCAATCGAAGCTAAACTTGCAAAACGCAGGAACGAATATACCGTCTACATTAAGTCGATTCATGAGATGCTAGATTTTCTGGCTCTCGTGGGCGCTCACCAGTCGGCACTCAAAATCGAGAATATTCGTGTGATTAAGGCTTTGCGCGGCGATGTTAACCGTCAGGTGAATGCTGAAATCGCAAACCAAGCTCGAGCAAGCCAGGCTGCGATGGCACAACTTGATATGATTAAGCTTATAGATGAGCGTCTGGGAATTGACGAACTTCCCTTGGCGCTTAGAAACCTTGCGCGCTTAAGACTGAGTCATCCTGAATTAAGTTTGCGCGAGCTTGGCGAGATGGCCGACCCGCCTTTATCGAAATCGGCTGTCTATCACAGAATTAGGCGCTTAGAGGAGATAGCAAAAAATCTTTAAGCACTCTAAAATAAAAGGCATATGAAACCTACATTGGAGGACAGATGGCAATCAGAATTGGTCTTAATGGTTTTGGACGCATTGGTCGAATGGCTACCCGCTTCATGCTTGAAGATCCCGATATCGAATTGGTAGCAGTAAACGACTTTGGAAAGATTGACACCGTAGCTCATCTTCTTAAGTACGATTCAGTACATGGTCAATTCGGCAAAAATTACAAAATTGATGGTCTTGACCTCATTGTTGATGGCAAGCGCATTAAGGGTTTGTCGGATCGCAATCCTCAAAATCTTCCTTGGGGAGAGCTTGGTGTAGACATCGTTTTAGAATCAACCGGTCGTTTCACCAATCGCGACGATGCAGCAAAGCACATTGAAGCAGGCGCAAAGTACGTTGTTATTTCAGCTCCTGGTAAGGGCGATATTGACGGCACCTTTGTTATGGGCGTAAACCACAAAGACTTCGACAAAGATGCTCACCATATCGTTTCAAATGCATCGTGTACCACCAACTGTTTGTCACCGATGATCAAGGTTTTGCTTGAAAACTTCGGCCTTGAAAAAGGTTTTATGACAACCGTACACGCCTACACCAACGATCAGAAGATCTTGGATTTACCACACAAGGACCTTCGTCGTGCTCGTGCTGCTGCAATGAATATGATTCCTACCACAACCGGAGCCGCTAAGACGGTTGGCGTCGTAATCCCCGAGGTCAAAGGCAAGCTTGACGGTATGGCAATTCGCGTTCCTACCCCTTGCGGATCTCTTACCGACCTTACCGCTATTTTAGAAAAGCCTGCAAGCAAGGACGAAATTAATGCAGCATTTAAGGCAGCGGCAGAAGGCGAGCTTAAGGGAATCTTAGAGTATTGCGAAGATCCAGTTGTATCGATTGATATTGTCGACAACCCTCATTCATGCGTCTTCGATTCACTTCTTACCATGGTTGAAGGAGACAAGAGCACCTTCGTTAAGCTCCAAGGATGGTATGACAACGAATATGCCTATGCAAAGCGTTATGTAGAATTCGCTAAATACATCGGCCAACAGCTCTAAGTTTTCGAGGTATTTTGATCTATATTACTGGCGACGTACATGGCTATTTTGGTCGTGTACGTCGGTTTTCATCACATATTCAAACAAGTAAAGACGATGTTTTAATCATTTTGGGTGACGCTTCTATTAACTATTTTGAAGATAAGGCCGACCTCAAACTAAAACATCGATTAAAGCAAACGCCACTTACCCTCTTTTGCATACACGGCAATCACGAAAAACGCCCCGAGACCATTGATTCGTATCGCGAAGTAGAATTTATGGGTGCTCGTGCCTATCAAGAAGAAGCTTTTCCCAACATTTATTTCGCGAAAGATGGCGAAGTCTATACCATTAATGGTTGTAAGACGCTGGTAATTGGCGGGGCGTATTCGGTCGATAAAAAATGGAGACTCGACGCTTCTCGTAAATGGTGGCCAGATGAGCAGCCTACAGATGAAATCAAGCAAAGGGTAGAAGCAGCACTCGCACAGCACGCGGGCACCATCGATGTCGTTCTTTCTCACACAAGCCCCATGAACGCACGGCCAACCGAGGCATTTTTGCCCGTGATTGACCAGAGCGAGGTCGATAGTTCAACAGAACTTTGGCTTCAAAGCATTGCCGACACGCTGAACTTCAAGCGCTGGTATTTTGGACACTTCCACATAAATAAACGTTTCGATCCGTATCGCTGCTTGTTTAAAGATGTGGAAGTCTTTATGGAAGATACAATCGTGTATGCAACTGAAGATGATGAAAACGTTTTAAAGCAGATGAAATAAAAGAAAGGCCTGTACATGAAAACACTCTCTTCACTTTCCCAAGAGGACCTGCAAGACAAGCGCGTTTTGATGCGCGTCGATTTTAACGTACCTATTTTCGAGGGCAAAATTAGTGATGATACACGCATGCAGGCAGCTTTAGAAGATATTTTCTTCATCCTAGATAAGGGCGCTGCTCTGATTTTGTGCTCTCACTTGGGGCGTCCCAGCGGGCAAGGTTTTGAGGAGGAGTTTTCACTCAAACCAGTGGCAGAACACCTAGCGTCGCTTGTCGGTGCACCGGTGCACTATGTGGGCGATATTATTGGTGAAGATGCCCAAGCAGCAGCGGGCCAGCTTCATGCAGGTGAAATATTGCTCTTAGAAAACCTTCGCTTTGATCCAGGTGAAAAGAAGAACGATGAAGACTTCGCGCGTGCTTTGGCAGCCCTTGCCGACGTCTATGTAAACGATGCCTTTGCGGTAAGCCATCGAGCACACGCTTCCGTATGCAAGGTGACTGATTTTATCGATTCATACGCAGGATTCTTGCTTGAAAAAGAGGTTATAACCCTTCAAAAGATGCTAAGTGAGGTTGAAAAACCCTATGTTGCGGTCTTAGGCGGTTCTAAGGTTTCAGATAAGGTGGGCGTCATTAGTTCACTTATGAAAACATGTGACGCCATACTTATTGGTGGTGCTATGTGCTTTACCTTCATGAAAGCGCTTGGGTACGAGACTGGTAAATCGCTCGTTGAAGAAGAGTGGCTTGATAAAAGCTTACAGATGCTCGACGATGCCAAATCTTTTGGCTGCAAAATCATTCTGCCAGTCGACTTCATCTATGCAGAAGCCTTCGAAAAGGACGCTAAACCTTATATTAGTGAGGACCAAGCAATTCCAGCAAACATGATGGGCCTTGATATTGGTCCGAAATCTTCTGAGCTTTTTGCCGATGTTTTAGCTCAGGCACAAACCATTTTTTGGAATGGCCCGATGGGAGTATTTGAGTTTGAGTCCTTTGCTGAAGGTACGCGAGCAGTTGCTCAAGCAATCGCAAACAATAAAGATGCTTACAGCGTGATTGGTGGAGGCGATTCGGTAGCTGCAATTAGCCTCTTTGACTTGGCCGATCAATATAGTTTTGTATCCACAGGTGGCGGGGCATCAATGCAGCTTATTGAAGGAAAAGTCCTTCCTGGCGTTCAAGCAATTCAAGAATAATGAAGGAGCACACTATGAGTCGTAAAAAAATCCTACTTGCAAATTGGAAGATGAATACGAATTATAACGAGGCGGTAACTCTTGCCCAGGAAATGGATTATGAGCGCAAAGCTTTCGCAGGTATCGATACGGTCGTTTGCCCTCCTTACATTTCTCTTAAAGGAGTCGGCAATGTGTTTGCCTTCGATAAGTCTCCGCTTATGCTTGGTGCTCAAGATGTTTTTTGGGAGCAAGATGGTGCTTATACCGGCTTTATTTCAGCTAGTATGCTGAAATCCTTAGCGGTGTCCTACTGCATCGTTGGTCATTCCGAGCGCCGTCATCATGCGAAAGAAGACGACAAAACGGTAGGTTTGAAGGCGCAGGCCCTACTTGAAGCAGGTATTACTCCTGTTATTTGTGTGGGAGAACCTCCGGTAGTTTATGAGGCGGGAAGCACGCGTGAATTCGTAAGCGAGCAGCTTTCTGTAGCGCTCGAGCAGGTCGAAGACCCTCAAAACCTCGTGGTAGCCTATGAGCCTATTTGGGCAATCGGTTCTGGCAAGGTAGCATCCCCACTTCACGTGCAGGAAGTTTTGTCTGCACTTCGCGCGGTGCTTGAAGCGCGTTTTGGTGCCGAGCGTGCCGAAGCTATGCGACTGGTCTATGGTGGATCGGTTATGGCTGAAAACATTCATGCCTATAGTGAAATTGAAGAACTTGATGGATTTTTAGTGGGCGGAGCCTCCTTGGACGCACAAAAATTTGCCGCAATCGCTAAGAATATGAAATAAGTTTTTAAAGAAAGTTTTTAAGAGGATATTGTGTCAACACTTACATCTCCAGTAGCACTCATCATTTTAGATGGCTTCGGCCTTGGCAAACATGATGCCAGCAATGCCATTTATAGTGCCAAAACTCCGTTTATTGATGGGCTTATGCAAAACTACCCTGTATGCAAACTTAATGCTTCGGGCGAACACGTTGGTTTGCCTAAGGGGCAAATGGGAAACTCCGAGGTTGGACACCTTAATATTGGAGCAGGTCGCATTGTAGAACAGGATTTCGTGCGCATTAATAATGCTATAAAGTCAGGGACATTTAGGCAGAATAAGGTGCTCGTAGATGCATTTGATGCTCTTGAAGAAAACAAGGCCTTGCACGTATTTGGGCTTGCTTCTCATGGAGGTGTGCACTCCGAGCTCAATCATGCCTTTGAATTGATGGAAATGGCAGCTCAACGGGGTGTGAAAGAAATCTACTTCCACGCCTTTTTGGACGGAAGAGACGTTGACCCACAAGCTTCTTTAGAGCTCATTCCAGAAATACATAGCTTTTTAGAAGCGCTTTCGGAGCGCTATGGCATTATCGCGAACATTGCGACAATGATTGGCCGTGCTTACGCGATGGATCGCAATCAAAATTGGGAGCGAACGAAACGCGCCTACGATACCATCGTGTATCCAAAACCAGCTCAAGCCACCTATAAGCTCGATGATTTGCTCGAATTTCTGCAAGCATCATACGCTCGCAAGCTTTTCGACCAAGATTTCGAACCTGTTGCCCTGTATAAGCGCGGGGTTCAAGAAGGCGACCTTATTACCTTCTTCAACTTTAGAAACGAGCGTGCCCGTCAGTTAAGCCAAGCCTTTATTTTTGAGGATTTCGATAAATTCGAGCGCGCCACCTATATTCCTGTGAGCTTCGTAAGCATGACTGAATACGACCCAGATTTTCCGATTCCTGTTATCTTTGAGAAAAATCTTCCGCAAAACGTTTTAGCCGATGTCGTTTCGCGCGCCGGTTTAAAACAATATCACTCTGCCGAAACTGAAAAATATGCACACGTTACCTTCTTTATCAATGGTGGAGTTGAAGAGCCAAAAGAAGGGGAGAGCCGCATGCTTGTTGCTTCTCCTAAGGTAGAAACATATGATTTAAAACCCGAGATGTCAGCCTACGAGGTAAGTGATCGTTTTATCGAGGCAATAGGCCGAAAAGAATTCGACCTGTTCATCATCAATTATGCAAACTGTGACATGGTTGGTCATACGGGAAACTACGATGCGGCAATCAAGGCAGTCGAAACCATAGACGAGTGCCTATCTAAGGTAGTTCCGCCGCTGCTCGAACAGGATGCAACAATATTTATTACCGCAGATCATGGTAATGCCGATGAAATGTATGAAGTGATTGACGGTCAAAAAAAGGTTGTAACGAAGCACACGACCAACTTGGTGCCCTTTATTGCGGTGTCACATGAGGAGCTTGCACTTAAACAAGATAGCGATTTACGCCTAAGCGATATTGCTCCTACCATTTTAGAATGTATGAAAATTGAGAAACCTCGTGAATGGACTGGAGTTTCTCTCTTAAAGCAGTAAAATGTGTTATTCTAGTTTGTCGAGTTTGTTTTGATTGATTGTATCAAGGAGTTTTATTTTGAGCCCTTTAGTAATTGCACTGCTTATTTTGTGGTTTATCTCAGGAATAGGTCTCGTAGTTTTAATTTTAATGCACTCAGGTAAGGGTACCGGAGTGTCCGATATGATCGCTGCTTCAATGTATTCAAGTGCAAGCGGCTCATCGATCATGGAAAAAAACCTTGATAAGTTAACGATCGTATTCGCACTTGTCTTTGTGCTGTGCTGTCTTGCAGCCATGATAGTTTTTCCTGTTGGATCAATCGGATAAGTTAAGTCGAATAAGCTTAGGCGGATACCTTAAGTCGCGCAATCCTAGATATCGCTCAATTCTAGATATTTAATGCCTTTCACCTTAAACTGTGAGGGCAATCACAATTAAATAGTTTACAATTAAGCCTAGATAATTCTTGCTAGGCTTAATTTTTTGTATAAAGAGCTGCCACTTACCTCGTTTACGGTAACGTTTATCAGATAAAACGTAAGAAATTATGAATAAACTTGCTTTTAACAAAAATTTAGTAAGAATTATTTAATACCCGTGATAAGAATTTGCGGGTACCGCTTAAGATTGTCTGCTTAGGCCCAATCTAAACTTGATACGTATTGCGCGCTTAAGCGACGGACAGGAGAAATGTATGGCCTTAGAGAAAAAGTTCATTGGCCGCAGAGGTTTTGTAGCCGGAGCTCTTGCTACTTCTGCAATTGCTGCGCTCTCTGCTTGTGGCAAAAAGGGCGATCCAGCTCCAGCTGCCCCAGCCGGTGACGAAAAAGCTCCAGCTGAAGAAGGTAAGCAACCTGCTGCACAAGAATCTGGAGCAGCAACTCAGGGTGGTACTTTAAAGATTTATCGTACCAATCCTGCATCAATCGATCCATTTAACGCTCAAGAAGACCAAGGTATTTCAGTAGTTTATGCACTCTTCGATACCTTAACTAACTTTGATTTCGAAGCTGGAGAGCTCAAGCCTCTTGCTTGTGAATCTTGGGAAGCAAATGAATATGCAACTCAATTTACCTTCCACTTAATTGACGGCGCAAAGTTCCACAACGGCGATCCTGTTACTGCTCAAGACTTCAAGTATGCATGGGAGAGAATCTGTAATCCAAAGACAACCGATTCACCTTCAGTTATTGCATACCACTTAGCTCCAGTTAAGGGCTATGACGAAATGGTAGCAGGCCAGGCTGACGCACTTGACATTGAATGTCCAGATGACTTAACACTCGTTGTTAACCTTTCAGCTTCATACGCTGACTTCCCTTATGTTGTATCTCACCCAGCACTTTCACCAGTTCCTTCAGGTGGCGCTGCAGAGGACTTCCAGAAGTTCTTCTTAGCTCCTGTAGGTAATGGTGCTTTCAAGATGGACGGTGAATGGGTTGATGGTCAATACATCAAGGTAGTTAGAAACGAAGACTATCATGGTGAAAAACCATTAATCGATGGTATCGACTTCATGATTTTCAAAGATCTTCAAACTGCATTTACTGAATTTGAAGCAGGAAATATCGATATTACCGACATTCCAACTGGACGTATTGGCGAGCTTTCACAGCGCTATGGTGTTTCTGATGACGGCTATGTTGCAAATCCAGGCAAGCAGGTTATTAACGGTGAGGAAACTTCAACCTACTACCTCGCAGTAAACTGCCAAGATCCTGCTGTTGAAGATAAACTCGTTCGTCAAGGTTTATCACTTGCAATTAACCGCCAAGCAATTTCTGATACCTTATTCGAGGGTTCACGTGTTCCTGCAGACGGAATCGTACCTCCTGGAATCGATGGCTACAAAGAGGGCGCTTGGGAGTACTCAAAATATGATGTTGAGGCAGCCAAGGCTAAATTGGATGAAGCTGGACTTAAAGAAGAAGGCGGAAAGCGCGATCTAAACATTACGCTCGTATGCAACTCTGGTTCAGGTCATGAAGATATTATGCAACTCATCCAATCTGACTTCGAAAAAATTGGTGTTGCTGCAGATATCCAAACTCAAGAATGGGCTGCATACCTTGACGCCCTTCAAAATGGCGATTATCAAATCGGCCGCCTAGGTTGGGTTGCAGACTATCCAATTATGGATAACTTCCTCTTCCCACTCTTCTTCACCGGCGCTGGCGACAACCGTTCACAATACTCAAACCCTGAGGTTGATGACTTAATGAACAAGGCACGCCAAACCGTTGATGCTGCAGAGCGCATTGCTCTGTTCCAAGAGGCTGACAAGATGATTGCTGAGGATATGCCACTTATCCCAGTTATGTTCTATCGTCATACGCAAATTGCTTCACGTCGCGTAAACAACCTCTATTTCGGCCCAACCAAATTGATGAATTTCAACAAAGTTTGGTTAAGCGAATAAAAAACACGAGGTTTAAGTTTTCCTAAGTCTTAACTTAGTGTAAAATCGTGGGAGTACTTATCACAAAAGATGATAAGTACTCCTTTTTTTGTACGCCACGATTCACGAAGCCCGGAGAGAGAATACATGCTTAAATACATTTTTAAACGTATTTTGCAGTTTATCCCGGTGTTTATAGGCGTCACGGTCATCCTATTTGCCCTAACAAATATTGTGCCTGGTGACCCTATTAAACTGATAGCTGGTGAAAAATCACTATCGCCCGAGATTGAGCTTCAATTACGTGCGGCAAACCACTTGATCAAAGTTGATGAAAATGGTCTGCCGTTATTAGATGAAAATGGAGAAGCTATTCCTGAGAGTCTAGCTGCTCAGTATGGATATTACATTTCAGGTTTACTTCATGGGGACCTAGGAAATTCTTATCAAAGAAAACTTCCAGTAATCGAGATTTTCAAAGAAAAATATCCGTATACCATTAAACTTGCGCTGGTGGGAATTGTTATAGAAATTATCATCGGTATTGGAGCCGGAATGATTTCGGCTATTAAGCGCTATTCCTTCTGGGATATCCTTGTTACCCTTACCACCTCGATACTGGTTGCCATGCCGGCCTTCTGGCTTGGTATGCTCTTGCAGCTGCTCTTTGGTATTAAGATGAAGCTGTGGACCGGTGGAGGTTTTTATCTTCCAATTTCTGGTGCTGGAGGAGCAATTTCAGAGTTCCAAGATTGGGTTCACTATATCTTGCCTGCAATTACGCTTGCCTCAGTTTCTACCGCATATGCAGCTCGTATTATGCGCTCGCAATTACTTGAGACCATGAATATGGACTATATTCGTACGGCATTTGCAAAAGGTCTTTCTTCACGACAAGTTATTTTCAAGCACGCACTTAAAAATGCGCTTATCCCGGTAGTTACCTATATTGGTATCGACTTTGGTGGCATGCTTTCAGGTGCGATTCTTACTGAAACCGTGTTTAACTGGCCAGGTATTGGTTTTGAGGTTTACCGTGCCATTACCCAGCGTGATTGGCCAATAGTTATGGGCGGCGTTACCTTAGTCGTCGTTGTTGTCTTGATTATTTCACTTGTTGTCGACATTTCGTATGCCTTCTTAGATCCACGTATCAGATACGATAAGGCCAAAGAGTAAGGAGGGCGAGATGTCACAAGAACACTTAGAAAACGAATACTTAATATATGAGCAAGAGCGTGCCGCGATGCTCAACAATAATCCTTCAAACAATGGTAATCCGCTTCTTAATCAAGATGTGGAACAGGAGATTCAAGGACCTTCTCGCACACTTTGGGGAGATGCTTGGAATCGTTTGAAGCGCAATAAGCTTGCAATGATTGCTGCAGTTTATATCATCTTTTTAGTTTTAGTGGCGCTGACCTGTGATTTATGGGCTCCTGCCTGGCTTGGTTCACCTATTGCAATTGATTCTGGATCATCAGCAGGACTTTCTTTACTTCCACCTTCAGCCGAACATCCCTTTGGTACCGATCTTTTAGGTCGCGATATTTTAGTTCGTATTATTTATGGTACGCGCGTATCGCTTTCAGTTGGTGTTTTAGCGGTTTCAATTTCTACTGCAATCGGCCTTGTCATGGGTGCACTTGCTGCCTACTATGGCGGTTGGGTTGACGTTATTGTCATGCGTCTTGCCGATATCTTCCTTGCATTCCCATACATCCTTTTTGTTATTGCGATGCTTGCAGTTATTGGCCCAGGTTTTCAAAACGTCTTTATCGCAATCGGTATTTTAGGTTGGCCATCGATTGCTCGTGTATTTAGATCAGCAATTTTATCGGTACAAGAAAACGACTTTGTTTCAGCAGCACGCGCGCTTGGTGCATCTGACTGGCGTATTATTGCACGCCACATTTTCCCCAACGCAGTAGCTTCAATCGTTGTATATGCAACCATGTCTATCGGAGGTGCGATCCTTACTGAATCGGCACTTTCCTTTATCGGTATGGGTGTGACCCCTCCAACTCCTTCATGGGGTCAAATGATTAACGACGGACGTACCTATTTGGCAACTGCGCCATGGATTATGATTGCGCCTGGTCTTGCAATTTTAACCACCGTGTTGTCATTTACGCTTCTTGGAGATGGCCTTCGTGATGCGCTTGACGTTAAGTTGAAAGATGCCTAGGAGATAATGTATGGCAAAATCTGAGAAAAAGGTCGACTTATTACAGCAGGTTAAAGAGGATTTACCTGAAGGTACCCACCTGCTTGAGGTCGATAACCTTAAAATGTTTTTTCACACTAAAGACGGCATTGTTAAAGCAGTTAATGGTGTTAACTATACGCTTGATAAAGGCGAAACCTTAGGTATCGTTGGTGAATCTGGTTCTGGTAAATCGGTAACCGCGATGACTATTATGGGGCTTATCCAAATGCCTCCGGGAAAAGTTGAAGGCGGAGATGTTCGCTTTAAAGGAAAGTCAATTTTAAGCTTAAGCGAAAAGCAAATGCGCTCGATTCGTGGTCGAGACATTGCGATGATTTTTCAAGATCCTATGTCTTCTTTAAATCCTGTGTATAAAATTGGTGACCAGGTTGCCGAAGGCTTGCGCGTTCACTATGGGATGAAGAAAAAAGATGCGCTTAACCGTGCTATCGAGCTTTTGGATATGGTTGGAATCCCAAATCCTGAACTTCGCATTAAGGAATATCCACACCAGTTCTCGGGCGGTATGCGCCAGCGCGTAATGATTGCGATGGCTCTTGCATGTAATCCCGATATCATTATTGCCGACGAGCCTACGACGGCTTTGGATGTTACCATTCAGGCTCAAATCTTAGAGCTCATGATGGAAATGCAGGAGAAAAACGGCAACGCCATTATCATGATCACCCATGATTTAGGTGTAGTAGCTAACATGGCTGATAAAATCTTAGTTATGTATGCAGGTACTCCTGTTGAATATGGTTCAGCAGACGAAATTTTCTATGAGTCACGTCACCCTTATACCTGGGGTTTGATTCGCTCAATTCCAGAACAACAAATGGAAGAAAAGAAGAAGCTGACTCCAATTCAAGGTAATCCACCTTCTTTAGTGCATGTTCCAAAGGGCTGCTCGTTTTCACCACGCTGTCCATATGCAACAAGCATTTGCCACGAAAAGCAACCTGAGCAGCATTTTGTGGGAGACCACCACTATGCAACCTGCCATTTTGCCTTTGATGAAGATTTCATTTTGAAGCATCGTCCTGAAACCTCTCGTTCAACCAAACTAGAGTATGCAACAGGTGACGCTGAACAGTTACTAGATGACGAGGTGAAATAAACTCGATGGACAATCTACAAAAACCCTTACTTGAGGTAAAACATCTTTCTAAGCGCTTTCCTATTGGATCGGGCTTGCTTTCAGGTTTATCAGGTCATGTTTCTGCAGTTGATGACATTTCTTTTGATATTAAACCTGGCGAGACCCTTGGTTTAGTAGGAGAATCTGGTTGCGGTAAGTCAACAACCGGTAAATGCTTGATTCGTCTTGAAGAGCCAAGCGACGGAACCATTACTTTTGATGGTAAAGACGTTGGTACTATGAACAAGCGAGAGCTTAAGGATTTTAGAAAAGAGATGCAGTTCATCTTCCAAGATCCCTATGCTTCGCTTAATCCTCGTATGACGATTGATGAAATTGTCTCAGAGCCGCTTGTTATCCATAAAGTCATGGATAGCAAGGCAGAGCGAACTGCGCGCGTAAAAGAGCTTCTGAAAGTTGTAGGCTTAAATCCTGAACACATCAATCGTTATCCACATGAATTTTCGGGTGGTCAGCGTCAAAGAATTGGTATTGCACGCGCTTTTGCCCTTCAGCCTCGTCTGGTAATTTGTGATGAGCCAGTAAGTGCTTTGGACGTATCTATTCAAGCGCAGGTGCTCAATCTCTTAAAGGACTTACAAGAGGAATACAATACCGCCTATCTCTTTATTGCGCACGACTTATCGGTCGTTCAGCATATTTCTGATCGAGTTGCGGTTATGTATTTGGGTAATATCGTTGAGATTTCTGATTGGAAGAGCCTCTACCAAAAACCTCACCACCCTTATACGCAATCCTTACTTTCAGCAGTTCCACTACCTGATCCTGATATTCAGCGTGCTAGAAAGCGTATTGTCTTAGAAGGAGATCCACCATCACCTTCAAACCCTCCTTCGGGATGTCGCTTCCATACGCGCTGTCCTATTGCACAAGAGATTTGTTCTCAAGAAAAACCTGTGCTCAAAGAGGTTGGACCTGGACATCAATGTGCCTGCCACTTTGCAAAGCCATATCCAATTAAAGAGGCTTCGATTAAACTCTAAGCGCCTTAGGTACACAAAGATTCGGACTATATATAGAGAGTGTTTGCGAGATGCGTGAACGCTCTCTGTTTTTTTATTTGCGCATACTCGCTTATAAGCACCCGTATTTATAGCGATGTTTGACTTGGGGTAAAGTGTTCGGGTAATGATAGCCACTAAGTTCTTTTCCCTTTTGAAACTTCATGTGAAAGTTTCTTTAAAGTGAAGGTTTCATATATGTCTCTTTCAAGTCAACGCAAGCGCTTTTCTAACCAAGAAATAGCTCGCTATGGTATTTTAATTGCGCTTGCCCTTATATTTTCTTATCTGGAGTTTTTAATTCCTCTACCGGTGACGGTTCCTGGAGTTAAGCTTGGTCTTGCAAATATTCTCGTCTTGTTTGCCCTGATTCGATATGGCTACGTGCCAGGCTTTCTTTTAATGCTTATTAAAGTCGTCCTAAGTTCGATACTTTTTGGAAATCCTTCAATCTTTTTATATTCAATTGCGGGAGGCCTGCTTTCGTATCTGGTCATGGCTTTGAGCATACGCTCACAAAAGGTATCGATTCTATTAACTTCAGTGTTTGGAGCTATTTTTCATAATCTAGGGCAATTGCTCGTCGTTTGGATAATTTTCAACGGACTTGTGGTGCTTGCCAATCTTCCCATTTTGCTGGTGTCAGGCGTGATTACTGGAATTATAACGGGAAAACTATGCGAGCTTACCCTTAAAGCCGTGCAATAAAGAATTAGAG
>JAUNLE010000016.1:21031-22733 GCA_030532415.1 Coriobacteriia bacterium
CAGCAGCTTCAGTTGACGCGACAGCGCTCATTAATCGAAGAAGTTTTATCAAGAAGTCAGGCCTTGTAAGCGTCTCGCTTGCAAGCCTTCTTTCAGGATGTGCCTTAGCAAATGAATCTAAGCAAGGCCCCAATACCACTAATGAATCACAAGGAAAGCTGCAAAGTGATACGGGCACAAAGTCCGGTATTACTATTGATGAAAACGAGCCGCTAACAGCTTCTACCTTTGCTTTTGATACGCTTGTCATGCTTTCAAGTTACGGTAATCAAGAGGTGCTTGATAGGTGTATCGAGGAGTGCGCGCGCTTTGATACGCTCCTGAGCGCTCATACTGAAGGTAGCGATGTGTGGAAGATTAATCATGCAGGAGGCAAGCCAACAAAGGTGAGTGCCGATACTGCTGCGTGCATACAAGATTCGCTTGTTTATTGTGAAAAATCAAAGGGTGTGTTTGATATTACGATTGGCTCTGTGTCGCTTCTTTGGGACTTTGTTTCGGGAGTTAAGCCAAGTGAAGAGGCAATTCAAGAAGGACTTACACATATCGACTACACAAAGGTGCAGGTAGATGGCACTGTCGTTACCTTAGAAGATCCGAAGGCTCAGCTTGATTTAGGTGGTTCAGCAAAGGGCTTTATTGCGGATAAACTTGCGCAAATTTATCGTGATGCGGGCGCGTCTGGCATTATTAATTTGGGCGGAAATGTGTACTGTATAGGCAAAAAACCTGATGGAAGCAAGTATAGGGTAGCAGTAAAGGACCCGAATGATCCGAACCAAAAGTTTTTGCTTGTCTTAGAACTAGAAGATAGTTCGATTGTTACTTCGGGTTTGTATGAGCGAAATTTCGTGGTGGACGACACGATGTATTATCACATTTTAGATATTAATACAGGATACCCAGCACAAACCGATCTTGTGGCCGATACACTCGTTTCAAAATCCTCAACAGAATGTGACTGTTATTCAACCACGCTCTTTATTTTAGGTCTAGAAGAAGGGAAGTCCTTTATTGAAGGTGTTGACGAGATCGAAGGCTTCTTTGTTAACGAGAACAATGAAGTTGTCTTTACGTCGGGATTTAAAGAGCAGTATCCCTATGAGCTTGAAGAGGGGATTGTTGAGGTGAGCCTTTAGTGACGAAGACTGATGATGCTCAAGCAAGTAAGAAGCAAGAAGGGCGCGGACAAGTAGTAACGAGTCGTCGTGATTTTATAGTAATAGGTGCAATTTTAACAACGGCTTTAGTAGGGTCTTTGGGCTACAAAATGGTAACGAAGTATGCGATGAACACGGCAGGAGACCAGGGTCCGTATGTGGTCATTCAGTCTGATGGACAAGAACTTTACTCTGACCTTCTATCAAAGGACACTGAACTTCCGCTGAAAAATCAATACGGCACAAACGATGTTGTTATTAACAATGGACAGGTGTGGGTTGCTCACGCAAGCTGCAAAAATCAAATTTGTGTTCACACGGGAAAGATAAGCGAAATTGGTGACATGATTGTATGCTTGCCGAATAAAGTTCTTATACAGCTTGTTTCAGACCCTTCAAAAGCGGTCCCGTTGAGTTAAGAGAGAATAAGAAGTAGATGGATGGTGTCGGAGGCGGGACTTGAACCCGCATGTCCTTAAGGACACTAGCCCCTCAAGCTAGCGCGTCTGCCAATTCCGCCACTCCGACAAGAGTGTCTTAAA
>JAUNLE010000016.1:22743-25664 GCA_030532415.1 Coriobacteriia bacterium
TCTATAGTATCAAATCAGAAGAATACTGCAAGACCCATTTTAAAGAATTTTGAATATTTCACAGCAAAGCTGATAACGCTTATCAATTGCTTTATACCACTCGAATAAATCACGTAAATAAATTGCTTGTTAGGCAGTTTAATTGTTGTGCAACAAAGCCAGTGAATTCCTTCTTACTCTAAGAACATAGCTTGCAAGTATTCAAAAGTTATACGAAGTAAGAAGGAGAGATTCACATGAAGAAGATTTCATCAAAGTTTATAAATATAGCCGGTGTAGCTTTATTTGGTTCAGCCACAATGTTAGGTGCAAATCCAATCGCTGCACTCGCAGATGAAGCACAAGATCAAGCTGGGGATGTAAATTCACAAGTCACCACTTCAGAAGTTCTGGAAGATGCACAAAAAGACGCACAAAAAAACGCGCAAGAGGAAGTTGCTGAAGAAGCAGCTCCTGAAAAGTCAAAAGAAGAGCGCTTCAACGACATGATTGCAGGAGCAGAAGACTTGCCAGAGGATATGAAAACATCTAAAGAGTACCTTGACTATGTCGAAGAGAAAAAAGATGCAAGTGAGCAAATTCTGAAAGAAGCTCAAGAGCGTAAAGATAGCCAAGAGCAGTTAGTAAAAGAATCAGGAGAAATTGCCGATAAGGCACAAACAAAAGCTGAGGAAGCTTATCAAGATAAGAAGAGTGCTCTTGATGATCTGGTAGGTAAAGAGGAAGCAAAACTTGCTGATTTAGAAGATGCTCAAAACAAGGCAAGTCAAGAACAATCAGATGCTAGAGAGGCTCTAGAACATGCTAACACAGAACTTGATGAGGCAAAATCGGAGCTTGAACAAGTAAAGCAAAACAGCGATTTTGACGAAGAATCTTACAGCAAGGCCGAGCAAGATCTGAATGAGGCTCAATCAGAAAAAGATGCAGCAAACGAAGCCTTAGATGCTGCTGAAAATACATTGAGTGAAAAAGAATACGAAAAAGAATCGGTGCAGGCTAAGGAAGGCGAAGTTCAAGCCGAAGTCAATGAATTAGATGACGCCATTGCAAATAAAGAGCAAGAAGTAAATCACATTGAAGCAGGATTACAGGATGCTCAAGCGCAACTTGACGAAGCGAAAGAGAACATCGATCAAGATGAATACGATGAATTGAAGGCTGGCTTAAAGCAGGCTCAAGAAAATGAACAAGCAGCGCTAGACGCCTATCAAGAAGCCCAGGCAGAACTGTCTCTTGCTGAACAAGCCTTACAAGATGCAAAGCGAGCAAAAGAACAAGCTAGTTTTGATGCTGAGAAGCAATATAAGGAAGGGGCTTATGCGTTTTATAAGAGCTTAGGTGAGGTAGGCGAGAAGGCAGTAGCTATTCTTGAGGATTACATGCGAGTTGGTACTTATAGCTTTACTGAAGAGCATTTACAAGAAGGCGCGTTTTTAACAGAACCAGGTGTAGCTGGCGACTCAACTAATGTTGAAAACGTCTTGGCATCTATTAAATACTTACGTCTTGCAAATGAGTATCGTGCAAAAACGGGCTTAAAACCTTTGCTTGTGTCTCCTGAAGCTATGGCACTTGCGCAGGCAAACGCAAACTGGTCACGCAATCTTGTTAAACATCGTGGTGGCTATGGTACAGGCGAAAATCTTGCGTGGGGTGGCGTTGAAAGCGCTTTTTATAGATGGTATGACGAAGAAAAAGCTTATTATGATGCACATAATTTAGCCGCTAAAGATTGGCTTACTGACGATGACTGGAGGGACGCAGGCCACTACCTTAATTTAGCTGATGTAAAGCATGGTCATGGCTACAAGTACGAGACTATGGGTTTTGCATTGTCCACTAAATATAGAGCTAATAGTAAATTTTGCGATTGTGCTGCTAATGTTTTTGCTGATGATTACGCAAGATATGGTAAAGCTTCTGCAAAGTGGACGGTAGATGAGTTTGAGGAGCTCTTTACTGCTTGGCTTGATTCACTGAATCAATCTGAAGCTTACGCAGCAAAACAAGCAAATAATACGGATGAAGAAGCTTCTGTAGATAAGGTGCAGCTTGCGGATGAGGCATATCAGGCAGCTGAACGTGAATACGAACAAAAACATCAACTTGTTGTAGAGAAAGCTGCTGCACTTGAAGATGCTAAAGAAGCAAGTCGTTTAGCCCAAGACGCCTTCGATGCGTTTGGTTCTGAAGTTTCGAACCTTACGGCAATGGTAGATGGTCTTAACAAGCAGCTAGAAATACAGCGAATAAACCTCAGGTCTTTACAGAACAAAAAAGAGGATTTGAATACCTTGCTAGGCGATCTTCACAAGGCATCTGAGAGCGCTCAGGAAGCCTATGACCTTGCGCTTCAAGACCGTGATGCTAAAAAGCTCGATGCAGAAGCTAAAGAAAAAGCATTCATGGAAGCTCAGGTCACGTATGATGCCTTGAGCGCTCAGTATAAAGAGGTTAAGGATGCTCAAGCTAAGCTCGATTATGCTCAAACGAGAGTTGACGAATACAATCAAGTGATTGAAGCTACAGGCGCACTACTTGAAAAAATTGTTGCAGAGATAGATCTAACACAAGCACAATTGCAAGCTGCACAAGACCTACAAAATGATTTGGCTGCCCTTGAGTGGGAAGCACATATGAGCCAAAGAGTCCCTCTTGTAGATGAGTCAGGCGAATTTGGTGACTTAGTCGAATTAATGGAGGTCTATCTACAAGCGCAAGCCATATATAAACAGGACATACAAGGTTTAGAATCAGTGACGGATAACTATGTTCAAGTGCGAAATGCTTTTGATCTAGATAATGCCGTATACAAGAAAGCGCTTGCACACTATAAAACGTTCTTACCTAAACCAAGTTCGACACCAGCCCCACTCCAAGAGCTCAAGTCCGATTACAGCTACCAAGTCTCTTATCGT
>JAUNLE010000017.1:0-18196 GCA_030532415.1 Coriobacteriia bacterium
AACCCCCGACCTTGTGCTTGTAAGGCACCTGCGCTCCCGCTGCGCCAATCGCCCGCGAAAAAAAATAATAACAATATCTGCATCAAATGTAAACAGAACACAAAAATTTCAAATTTCAATAGGGCATACATACTAGCCGTATTTTGCTATAGTACCTCACTTGTAAGACTTAATAAACTAGGATTTGCGATTTACGAGTTCTTTTATAGTTTCTCCTTTTACCAGAAACAATAAAGCTGCAGAAATACTATATGCGAACACGATAACAAGCAGGCCAGTTTGGATATTTGTGGCAGTTTTAAGCCCGATAACTCCTGGTGTTGCAGTCCCAGAAATGATCATGGTCATCAAAGCCACCGCAATAAGAGAGCCCACTTGACGCGAACTTGTGAGAACTCCTGAGCCTGCTCCAGCTTTGCTTGGCGGAATACTTGCCATCACGCTTGTTGTAAGTGGTGTTTGCAAAAATGCCATTCCTAAACCAGCAAGAAGCATTCCAACAAAAAATGATGATGAAGGAGGTGCTATGCGCATTTGCATACATACGATCGCAACACCGATAGCTGAAAGTAAAGATCCCCCAATCATTAAATACTTCGGTTTAGTTTTATCTGAAAGACGTCCAACAAAAGGGGTTATAACAAGCATCGACACCGTCATCGGTAACATATTCACACCTGCCTGAGCAGGATTTAACATGCCTATATGCTGCCAGAAATACGGCATGAGATAAAAGACTCCCATCATGCCAAACATAAGAATGAAGCCACATATTACGCCTATGGTAAAGGAGCGTTCTTTAAATAAACTAAGCTCAAGTAAGGCCTCTTCTCCCAGTCGCTTTTCATGCACGATAAATGCAATAAGTGAAACAAGAAAAAGCACCAGCGACAAAACTGCGAATACAAACATCTTAGGATCAGTAATAATTGTTATGCCAAAGGTCAAAAATAAGAGGAGGATGATGTTTAAGAAAGCTCCCAGTATGTCTAGCTTTGCTTTCTTTTCATCCTTTGATTCTGCAAATACCAACACAACACCTGCTATCGCAATAATCGAAAGCGGTACATTTAGGAAGAAAATATAATGCCAGCTAAAGTTGTGTGTAATAAAACCGCCAATAGCAGGGCCCAATGCCGAAGAAATTCCTGACGTGACTCCCCAAATCCCCATGGCCATGCCACGCTTTTCTGGTGGAAAAAGCAGGCTCACAAAGCTTAGAGTTGCAGGCATAATAAAAGAAGCACCTAAGGCCTGAACTGCTCGAAAGACAATAAGCGTCGTAATATTTTGGGATAATCCGCATGCAACAGACGCAAACATGAATATCAAGAGACCCACTACGAATATTTTCTTTCGCCCAAAGTGGTCGCCAAGACGGCCTGCGACAATGAGATTTGCTGCAAAGACCAAGGTGTAGGCTGAAAGCACCCATGAAGCATCTTGCACAGAAGCATTAAGGTTTTTTGCAATATCAGAAAGCGCAACGGTAACAACGCTGACATCTAACATAATCATAAAAAGAGCAATAATCATAAAGACCATTGCTAGCCAGGGATTCGTCGCTTTGGGTGTATGTATTTCTTGAAGCATGTTCAATCCTAAAAATAAACTTATAAAAATGAAGACTACAATGGTCATGTACAATTAAAAAATTCTATGGTCTCACTTTAGAGGAGTCAACAAATGCAAGAAGAAAAGTTACATACGCTCACGATAGCTGAACTTGCACAAATACTTGATGCACAAAAGATTCCTAGTAGCAATGATAAGGCTAAAGATGAATCAACGGTAATAAGTTCTGTCGCCTATCGTTCTGATGAAGTTACAGAAGACGGCATATTTTTTGCAATTGTTGGTTTGAAAAGTGATGGCCATGACTATGCTCAAGATGCCGCTCAACGTGGCGCTGCAGCTTTAATCACGAGTCATGAGATTGACGACTTCGGTGTTGATGTATACCAGGTAAAAGATGGTCGCAAAGCTATGGCGCTTGGCGGTGCTGCTTTTTATGGATATCCAGCACAAAAGCTACAAATGATTGGCCTTACTGGTACCAATGGAAAAACAACAAGCGTTACCCTTGCTGCTCACTTAGCCCAATTCCAAGGTAAAAAAGCAGGAACTCTTGGTACCTTGGGCGCACGTTTTGGTTCTGTCATAGTCGAAACTGCTAATACCACGCCAGAATCTATTGATATCCAGGCACTACTTGCACGAGCAGTAGAAGATGAGCTCGAAAGCGTTGCCATGGAAGTATCTTCTCATGCACTCGCACTTGATCGAAGCTATGGAATACCCTTTGACATCGTAGCTTTTACTAATCTTACTCCTGAGCATTTAGACTATCACAAGGATATGCAGGATTATTTTGAATCAAAAGCAAAGCTTTTTTGGGACTACGAGGTAGCACATCGCGTTATTTGTATTGATGATGAATGGGGCGAAAAACTTGCCTTGGGCTGTAAGGAAAGAGGGCTTGACTACATTACCGTCGGTCGCTCACACAAAGCCGATGTGTATCCTCAGAAAATAGAACTTACAACACATGGCACCAATCTTGAGCTGCATGGTCTAGATGGCGAAACTATCCATATTCATGTTCCGCTAATCGGCTCTTTCAACGTTCAAAATACGCTTGTTGCTGCTGGTATTGCGCATGAAATGGGTTTGTCTTCACAAGAAGTTGCCGAAGCGCTTGAAACTATTCCTCAAGTTCCCGGACGTCTTGAACGCGTTGGAAAAGAATATGCAGAAGCAGTCTATGTTGATTATGCTCACACGCAAGATGCACTTGAAAAAGCTATGCAAGCGGTACGTGAGACAGAGCCTAAACGACTCATTGTAGTTTTTGGTTGTGGCGGAGACCGTGATACCACAAAACGTATTCCTATGGGGAAAACTGCAGCTCATGCTGAAGTTGCCGTATGCACCTCAGATAACCCAAGAACTGAAGACCCTCAGGCGATCATTGACCAAATTAGTATAGGCCTCAATAGCGAAGCAAAACTGACTGGAGCAGAACTTCATTATGAGGTTGATCGTAAAAAGGCCATTGAGCTTGCGGTAAAACTTGCCCAACCAGGAGATGCCGTGTTAATTGCAGGCAAGGGTCATGAGGATTATCAGATTCTTGGAACGACAAAACACCATTTAGACGACCGTGAAGAAGCTTTTAAAGCGCTCGAAAAACATGGGTCTTTGCGAGCATAAGCATGGCAGATCTTCTCCCGTTGTCATCTAAAACTGCAAAAGAAAGCTTTTCTCAGGTCAAAAGAATCTATACCGATATAGATGGAACCTTACTTGCTCCAGGAGGAAAATTCCTTACTAAGCACGACGGCAAGCCATCTTTTGAATTGGCAAAGCTCTTAGTTGAACTCAAAGAAGCCGAAATTGACCTCGTATTAGTTTCAGGGAGAAATCGTGCAAGCTTACATGAAATGGTTCGACAACTCAATTTAGATGGTTTTATAGCAGAACTTGGCACCATTATTCAAAGAGAGAGTTCTGGAATTTCTAAAACCGAATATATATTGGGCGCTATGGATTTCGATCTTTCAAGTGATAAAAGCCCTTTTGAAGCCATACAAGATTCAGGAGTAGTTGACGCCTTATTGCATGCTTTTCCTGGACGACTTGAATATAGCCTACCGTATGCGCTTGAACGTGAAGTCACCCCTGCGCTCAGAGGCAATATTGATGAACAAGAAGCTCAAAGAATTATAGATTCCTACCCTTACCAGCTTGACCTTGCAAGCAACGGACTTGTTCATCCAAAAGAACATACTTTAACAATGGGGGCAGACGAACCTATTTACATCTATCATTTACTGCCCCGTGGCGTTTCAAAAGGCTCAACGCTTGCCTATGATATGGAGCAAGCAGGCTTAAGTGCTCATGAGTGTGTGGCCTTAGGTGATAGTGAAGCTGATTTAGATATGGCATCCTATGTTGGGTCTTTCGTGCTTATGAATAACGGGCTACAGCGAAAGCACCTTCAAGTTTTAGCAGATAAACATGATGGTCTACTTTTTAAAACAAACGAAAATACCATCGATGGCTGGTGTGAATTTGCACAAGCCATCCTAGCTTCACAATAAATTTCGCTGGTATCTTTTTTGCCCTCATCCTATATCAATCCTTGAAAAAAGATTTCAAAAGCAAAAATCGCTAAGGACAATATCGATACCAAAATCCAGAAAATTGGCCAGAACATTACTCTCCTCCCCTTCATCAATACTCTATAAGGTCTTGTACTATGCTTTACATAGTATGCAATACATAGTATTATGTCAAATGTCATATGATGAATTGCAAGTTATCTAGTTGTAGCTATAAGAAAGGAGGGTCCATGGATGCGCAGCTCAAAAAGGGTGTTTTAGAAGTTTTGGTCTTGTCGGTTATATCAAGACAAGATTCATACGGATATCAAATTGTTAATGATATGTCCAAATATATAGAAACATCTGAATCGACCCTGTATCCCATCTTAAAAAGACTTGAATCCCAGGGCAGTATTAGCACCTATTCTATTGAGCACAACGGACGCTTAAGGAAGTACTACAAAATCGCTCCGAACGGACTCGCAAAAATTGATGAATTTCTCCGATCATGGCCAGAAATGCTTAATCTGTACGAATATATAAAGGAGGGTCGCCATGCTTAAAAAAGAATTTATGAAAAGCCTCCAGGCTTATCTGTCAACGCTGCCAGAATTTGAACGTCAGAGCACCCTCGAGTTTTATTCTGAACTGATTGACGACCGAATGGATGAAGGTTCATCTGAGGAAGAAGCAATCGCTTCGCTTGAAAGCCCCTTTGACATTGCATCGAACCTGTTAGACATACGTGAACAAGAAAAAATAGAATTCTTCGTTGACCGGCCAAACACACAAGAAAAGAAGAAACTATGGCCATGGGTCTTGCTTGCAATCATCACCGCACCTTTGTGGTTATTCATCCTGTTCATGGTCTTACTCTTCATATTTTTTATTATCTTGAGCATTCTATCTATCTTCGTAATGCTCCTTACCGCAGCCTTCCTCCTCATAGTTGCAGCAGGAAACGTCTTCGTTACCAGCTTCTTTATTTTCCCAAGCTCAATTTTGGCAGGAATATCCCACCTTGGTCTTTCCCTTGGTCTTTTGGGACTTGCCCTATTTAGCGGACTTCTTGCCTACTTTGTATTTGTTGCTGTCTTTAAAGGAACGAAAGCACTTGTCCAGAGCATTTCAACTGCATTTGAAAATCGACGTGCCCGTAAAAAATTAGAAAGATATCATGCTCAAAAAACGTATGAAAGTTGGGAGGCATAATGATTACTCAAAATAACGATGAAACTCAATCCTATGAATCTATGCCACTACCACCGTCAACACCAAAGAAAAAGATTGCCTGGAAGAAAACGGTTGCGCTTATTGCACTTGCGCTCTGTTTATCGGGATTAATTCTTGGTGTCCTGCCTATGATCATCGCAGGTGGCCCCATGGAGCTCGCCTATCAAAGCGGTTATTCTGAACCAGTCGATGCTGATAAGAGTTTTGATCCTCAAGACATTAAAAGCATCTCGTTTCCAGCAGTCTCAGATCAAGAGCGGCATGAAGCAATCAATAAAGGTGTGTATCTTCAGCGCTTCGATAAGGTGCATATAGCCCAGTCTAAGGATGAAAACATCCATATTTCCTATGTCGACAGTTTTAGAAGAACGAACAAAATAAGCGATCAAGCAGGTGATATCTCAATAAGTGCCTATGATTCGAGAGAAATGTACGATGACGGATTCCAACTTTTTAGAAACAACCTCTACATTCTTTTTGCTGGAAAGTTTGAGTACGATGACTCTCCTACCATTACCATACAGGTGCCAAAGAGCTGGGATGGTGTGATAAACCTTCCTGAACTCTCCCACGTATACAGCGAGGATGTTGAATTTGCCGGTTCAATCAGCACCAAGAATGCGGGAAAGATTAGGCGCTTTAACGGAAAAGGGCTTACACTTGGCGGAGATTTACTTATCAATTCTGAAAATATTTCGCTCAGCGACTCTACGATTGTAGGTTCTCTTGAAGCTCTAGGTTTAGTCGACGAATATGCTGCCTCACTGTATAGAGTCAAAGCTGGTTCGCTCACCATAACCAGTAGCGGTAATGTCAGTTTGTATAAGGTAGATGCACCAGTTATCAATGTCGAAAGCAACAGCCCCTATATCTATGCCTATTTCGATAAAGCAAGCACCGACTACGACTTACATTTGTTTGGTAGCAACTATGCCGACTGCTATTTAGGCCTGCATAGCTATAGCATTTTGCCTGATGAGCCAAGCACGAATCTGAAAACCTATCTTGATTTAAGAGATATGCTTGAGAGAAACTACCGCAGCTTCGATGACGGTTTGTCTGTTCCTGAAGGAGAACTGGTAAACCTTAACTCTGATGATATTTCCCATAATTCTGAATCATTGCGCTCTCTTATGGGAGATGCGCTGACCTTCTCTTACCAACAAACAAAGGAAGCTGCTCCCCAGATTAAATTGGTAAACCTCAGTGGTGCGGTTCAAGTTGGATTTGGCGCAGATAATCTCGTTTACGGTTATAAAAAGCCTTATCCAGCAGCCGACATCGTTGAGAAGAATATGAGCACAGATATAGTTGAAGGACCAAATTTAGTAACGAATACCTTGCCACTTAATTTAAACATTATCGACCAAAACTATACCTTCTTCGGTATGAGAGAGCCTTTTGAAAGCTTAACGTATCCTGAAGAACAAAGCCAAGATGAAGGCGCGGATGAAAGCAGTGTGGCTGCTTCTGAAACAGCTCAATAACTAACTATTCACTTCCTTTTCTCAAGAGCCCACCTCCTGATCCAAGGTGGGCTCTATCTTTTTATGAAACACATACGACAGATTTGAAAGCTAATAGAAAAATTCTTGTAAGATTTTTGCGAATGTCCTAGTAAACACAGCTTTATTTACTAAAATAATTGCCTGCATTAATCAAAAAATATAGGAGGTGCTTATGAATAAGGGTAGATTTTATGCGATTATTATTTTATTTTTTATATTAATAAGCACCGTATCTTGTGGCCTACTTGAAACGCCTAATCAATCTCAAACAACTCTAATCGTCACAGATTGCCAAGATCAAAATGCGCAAAATACAAATGCATCTGTTGACTCATCTGAAAATCCTGAGCTGCCTTCTAAAAAAACCAATACTGTTGTTTTATCTGAACGACAATATAATGAAATACTTTCAATGAATAAGGACTTCCCTTATATAGTTAGCACCACACCACTCAACGAAATCAAAAGCTTAGAGGTAAATACCGCAGTAGAAACTCGCGTCCATTTTGTACAAGGCCCCTTTGACCTGAAGCACATTTTTATCTTTGGCAAAAATTCAGCGCGTGATGCCCTTGCACAAAACAAAGATGGAGCACTTACTGTTGACCCAGCAATCGCTGGACAAATTAGCATTGTTGTTCCAAAAAACTGGACGGGAAGTATAAAAACACACGGTTCAGGAAGCATTTTACTGAACGGTCTTTTTATCCAAGGCAATTTCGAGAGTGATGCTGCCGGAACCTTAAGTATTTACAACGCTCACTGCAATTCATTTATTGCGAAAAACATCTTGATATCAAGTTTGAGAAACATTTCAGTTAGCGAAGATTTGACCGTTCAAACGCACACCAACTTATTAAAAGTCCAAGACATCACCGCACAAAATAGCGTGACTCTTACCAATACTGGTGGCTCTGTTGATGTGAAAGAACTTGAATCGCCTCACATTGCTATCTTTGCAAAAGAAGCTATAAACTTTCAAGCAAATAAAAACCAAAATGCTAATATTTTCTCTATAATAAAAGGAAATCCTAAGAATTCAACAGAATCAAGGAGCAGTGCTACTGAGCCCAAGATTTTACTTAATTCAGAGCTTGGATCGGTCAACGTGACTTATCAGAACGAGAATTAAGCGTTACACTCATTAACTGGACTATATTACGAAGGAGGATGCCGTGAACTACCTCTCCCAGATGATTGGCTTGCCGGTCTATGATGCTATAGGTGAGAAAATCGGAGAAGTTAATGATTTAGGCATTGCCACGGGTGAGATTTTTCCCCGGGTTACCTCTCTTGCATTTAAAGGTCCTTCTAAAACGCCCTTTATGATTTCATGGCGTAAATATGTTGATAATATTTCAGATGAAGGCGTATATCTTGCAGTTGGCTCAAAAGATATTCGCTTTTCTTATTTACAACCTTCTGAGCTGCTTTTAGCACGAGATCTTTTGGATAAGCAAATCGTTGATACGCAAGGCCTTAAGGTCGTGCGCGTAAACGATTTAAAGATTTCTCAATCAGGAAAAAATCAGTTAAGGCTTCTTGGAGCAGAGACGGGCTCTCGTGGCATACTCAGGCAAATTTGGCCACCACTTGAAGACTTTGCTATTAAAATTGCAGGTCTTTTTGGCAAAAAACTTAACGAGCGTTTAATCGCCTGGAATTACATGGACCTGCTCGATCGAGACTTATCACAGGTAAAACTTTCAATTACCCACAAAAGACTTGATGAGCTTCACCCTGCAGACGTTGCCGATATTATTGAGCAACTTGATCCAAAACTTCGTGCAAGCGTTTTTGCTTCACTTGATGAAGAAGTTCAATCGGCAACCATGTCCGAGCTTGAAGATGAATACCAAGCAGACGTGATTGATGACATGGACGAATCAAGTGCATCGGTCATGATTTCTAACATGGATCCTGATGACGCTGCCGATATCTTAAATGAGCTTGACTACGATAAGGCAGAAAAACTGCTTCGCTTAATGGGCGTAAACGAACAGCAGGCAATACGATCGCTTCTTGGTTTCAAAGATGAAACTGCGGGCGGTATTATGACGAGCGAGTTCGTTGCCTTGGATGAAAATTCTACCGTTTCTGATACCGTCGATTTCATTCGTTCCCTCGATGAGGATCATGAAACGATTAACTATGTATACACCCTTGACAAAGACGGGGTTTTATCAGGAGTTTTATCGCTTCGCACCCTCGTTTTAGCACAGGCACAAGACCTCTTGGTAGACCTCGCTCATACCGACCTTATCACGGCAAGTCCTGAAGAAGATCAAGAGGAAGTTGCCGAGGCAATTATGAAGTATGACCTCTTGGCAATGCCGGTTGTGGATGAAAACTTCCGACTTCTTGGTATTGTCACAGTTGATGATGCCTTAGATGTTATGCAAGAAGAGCATGAAGAGGACCTGCAGCTTGCAGGTGCTAATCGCTCTATTAACGAAGGCGACACCGTTATCAATAACATTATTTGGTTTATAAGAAGACAAATGTGGTTCTTTATTTGGCTTGCCCTAGCAGTTGTTTTCTTTGCTATAGGTCTTGGAGAAAAAGCACCTTATCTCTTATTAGGTCTTCCGCTTATCTTGATTATTGCTGATGATATGACCTCTTATGCATCCAATTATGCAATCGAATACGCAGGAAGTGAAGACGCTCCTTCGGTATGGAAATCTTTGGGTCGCAATTTCAGTATTGGCATGAGTGTTGCAGGTATTTTAGGACTTATCTCACTCGTTGCAATCTCCTTCATTAACGTAGGAACGATTAACGAGGAGCTCTCACTTTTGTCTATGGCTGGCGGATTAACGATCTTTATCATAATTTTCTTATCGGCCTTCTTTATGTACATTACTAAGTGGAGAGCCGATAGAGGCAAAGAGCCCGTATCGTACTTTATGTCCTTTGTTGCTATGGTCTTATCTTCACTAATATATCTATCAATTGCCTTTGTTTTTGAACAATCCATCTACACCTTGGTATAAATGCTATGAGCAACAAAGAAACCGAACAACAAACACCAAAAGTTAATCAAAAACAAAGATGGATGCTTGTCCTAGGCGCTATGGGACCTGGCATCCTTACTGCTATGGCTGGCAATGACGCAGGAGGCATCTCGACCTATTCATCAGCTGGAGCGCTTTTTGGCTATAAAACACTCTGGATGATTTTGATTATGACCTTCTTGCTCGTAGTCGTACAAGAATCAGCAGCTCGTATGGGCGTAGTTACTGGTAAGGGTTTTGCATCACTTATCCGTGAAAAGTTTGGTATTCGACTTTCCACCCTTGCAATGCTTGCGCTTGTTGTTTCCAACATTGCAATTACCTTTTCAGAATTTGCTGGTATTGCCTCAGGAATGGAACTCTTTGGTATTCCAAAATATGTTTCTGTTCCCCTTGCAGGTTTAGCCGTATGGCTTTTGGTTATGAGCGGTTCTTATCAGCGTGTTGAGAAAATTTTACTAGCGGTATCTTCCGTTTTTATAACCTACGTTATTGCAGCATTTTTAGCTGGTCCAAACTGGGGTGAAGTGGCCAGGGCAACTTTTATCCCTGAAATCGTACCCCAAACCTCTTTCGTGTCCTTAACGATTGCGGCCGTAGGTGCAACCATAGCGCCTTGGATGATATTTCTTGCACAAAATAATGTGGTTGACAAGGGTGCGGACATCGATACCCTACCCTACCAGCGCATTGACGCTATAACCGGAGCTGTCTTAGGATGCTTAGTTGCATGGTTCATCATTATCTCGACCGGTGCAGTTTTGTATCCTGAAGGCATTGTTGTTGAAGAAGCTGCCGACGCAGCACGAGCCTTAGCACCTGTAGTTGGTCCTTATGCAGAAAAACTTTTCGCGGCTGGTCTAGTTGCTGCATCCTTCTTAGCAGCCTGTGTTTTACCTGGCGTAACCTCAAGTGCAGTATGTGAAGCCTTTGGATGGGAGCGCGGCGAAAACCGAAGCTGGGAAGAAGCACCAACGTATAAATCCATTCTTACCGCAATCATCATATTAGCGGTTTTAATCGTGCTTATACCTGGCATTAACCTTTTCCAAGTTATGATTGTTGCCCAAATTATTGCAGGTATCTTACTTCCCATTCTGCTTTTCTTCTTAGTGTTTATCATCAACGACAAGCGCATTATGGGAAAGTATAAAAATGGCAAGGTCTCAAACATACTTACTTGGTTCACCATTATTACCGTCACAATTTTAACTATTATATTATTCGTCATGAGCGCATTGGGCTTTGCATAATAAAACACAAGCGAAAGAAGCAATGATTCACTATGAATATTGATGAGGTAAAAAAGTCTTTAAGAACCGATCTGTTAAAGAAGCGCTCAAGCCTGACAAAGGATTTTCAAGCCAAAGCATCACAAATGATCTGCAGCAAACTTGCTGACTTGCCAGAAATCAAAGATGTTCTATCGCTGGCAGAACCATATTTTAGTATCTTTTATCCTATGGGAGACGAAGTTTCACTGCTTGCCTTTGTAAAAGAACATCCTCAAGCACATTACGCGCTGCCTGTAGTCTTAGGAACAAGAACTATGAAATTCGTAGAAGTTCCTGCTCAGACACTGCTGCTTCCTAAAGATGAACTTGACGATTTTTTAGTAAAACCCGCAAAAAGAGCAGCGCTTCCCGATAACTACCCACTAGTCTCACCAAAAGATTTAACAGCCATGCTTATACCTGGACTTGGTTTTGATCAAAACTTGTATCGTATAGGTTATGGTGGGGCATTCTACGACACCTTCATCAGCAACTATCAAGATGAACTGAAGAGCGTGCACCTTATAGGCGTGGGATATGATGAACAACTTATAGAAAAAGTGCCTACCGATCAATATGACAGGCAGCTCGATATAGTTGTAAGCACGTCTAAAATCTTAAGATTGTAATACCATTCGAAAAAGTATTCGCAAAGCTTATGCTTGAGCGAATCCTTCAGGATCTGGTACGTCTGGAGCATCAACTCTGTTTTGAGCAACTCGCTCTGGAAAACGTTCATCAGATGCAATAAGTTCATCAACAGTCACAAACTTAAAACCTCGATCTTGCCAAGCGCGTAGTATTTGAGGTAATGCTTCAATGGTTTGTTCACGAGCTCCACCACCAGCGTGGCACAAAATTATGCTACCGGGGACATAATTACCCGTTGAATTTTTAACTATGGTAGATGGGCCTGGCTTCTTCCAATCCAAGCTATCATGATTCCATCTGACCTCTGATGAGATATATTTAGCTAAAGTCTCCCAGTTATTATTTTGAAAAGCACCATAAGGAGCTCTAAAGCATGAGGTTTCTAATCCAATTTGCTTAAATAATTCTTGAACTTGAACAATTTCTTTTATTTGTTCTTCAGGCGATATCTTAGGTAAATTAGGATGATTCATGGTATGAATAGCAACTTGGTGACCACGATTGACCAATTCAGCGTCAATCTGAAGCATCTCTTTAACATTTTTACCTATTTCAAAAAATGTTCCCTTAGCCCCATGTTTATCTAAAATATCTGCGATTGGCAAACTGTATTTAGACGGACCATCATCGAAGGTTATCGCAACAAGTTTTTTGCCATTTTTTGGCTCAACGTTGATGTAATTTATTTCACGATCAACAGGTTCTTGCACTACCCCTCTATCAATTGCTTCATGCGATACATGACCGAGCACTTTTTCTGAATATCCAGGAGATCCCCAGTTTGAAATATAGCCGACTGCACCATAATTGCCAGTTTTCTTCCAGTAATATGGCATGTCTTGTCTATCAGAATCATGCTCTTCTTCAATGTCCTTACCGTTTGAGAAGCTGATTTTATCTCCTTCTTGTAAGGCAATTTGATCATAGCTATTTCCAAGGTCATGGCCATTAATAGTTACGGTGAAACCCTGGCCTTCACCTTGTTTTAATACCGAGCCACTCACAGAAATAAGATTTCCGTTTTGTGCCTTGATAAGTCCTGCCTGAAGGAGGTCTTTAACTCCGCTGTTGATAGGAACTTTCTGTACAACACCATCAATTTCAACATTGACAGATCTATTGGACCATAAATAAAATCCTCCACCACCGGCTCCTACTAAGAATAAAAATGGAACAATCATTCCAGCTTTAGTAAAAGCGCGACGAGAAATTGATTTGGTCTTATGTCTTGCTTGATAATCCGAGTAAGCATTAAGCTTTTGTCTTGAAGTGGCACGCATAGCTCCACTTCGCGGATGAGCAGCACGCGAGTTTGAAGGACGCTGCCTTGTACCCGGCTTGGCTGAAGATCTTCGAGCTTGTCCATATCTATTAGATTGCGTTTGACTATAATTCTGCTGTGTTCGTTGTGGACGCCTCATAGTTACTCTCCCTTACGGGCCTTATCAAATTCCTTCTTAAAGTTCGAAAACATCCCTTTTGATTCCTTAAGTTGTTTTCCTAAGGCATAACCGCCTTTTTGTGCGGCCTTGTCGACTGCTCGTGCAGCTTGTTTACCCTTTTCTTGGGTAATTGTAATATTTTTTGTTGCCTTCGCGAATGCTTCACCAGCTTTTGCTGCAGCTCCACCCGATGCTTGAATTTCTAAAGCTTCATCATCAAGAATGAGAAAACCATCCTTATAGCCCATCAAGTGCTGAGCTGGAATTTCTATTAAACCAATAAGCGCCTGAGAACTTATGCCATCGTTTATGGTGATAGAAGAAAGCTCGCCAGTTTGAGTGTTAAAGGTCATAGAGCCAACGCGACCTATCTCTTGCCCACTCTCACTTTTAACATCCATGTTTTCCCAGATAATACAAGAATCCCAGTCAAGCTTCAGACGCTTAATCGCTTTTTCATCAAAGGACTCCGCCCCTTTGGTGGGAAAGATAAATCCATCCTTTTCATCAAAAGCGTCAAGTGCTAAAAAGACATCGGAGCGCTTTATCATCATGGCTAAATCGGGGCGTTTAATAATAAAACCAACAACCTTATTTCCTTCTGGAGAAAAAACGGTTGACGAAATTTTTCCTATTTTACCTTTTCGAGCATCAGATTTGAAAACCGTAATGCCCTGAATTTCTTTAGTTGTCAGCATCTGATCCTCCTTTTTTAATCTGGATACAGCTAAGGCTATATCTTAGTTTTACATGAGTATAAGCTGAAACAATCATTGCGTTTTAAGATTTACAAAAGATGTTTATAAATAGTTTAAATCTTTACTAGGAATACAAAAATGCCAGCCCATATAGGGCTGGCACCAAAGCTTGTTAAAAAGACAGACTAGAAACGTTTATCAACTTCATCTTGAATGTCGTCGGCCTTATCCTCGACTTTTTCGCCGATTTCATGGGCCTTGTCCTGAGCAGCATTTGCAACTTCTTTAAGTTTCTCATCTACTGCACGAGCTGCATCTTCAACACGATCTTGAGCTGCTTTAACATAATCTTTATCGACAGAATCTACCACAACATCTTCGGCTTCTTTTACTTTATCCTTGGTAGCATCAGCAGTATTGCGAGCATTATTTGCTAGCTTTTCACTTGCACTTGCTACACCGCCAGCAACCTTATCTGCAACTTCATTAATTTTAGCACTCACATTTGGTGCCTCTTCACGAATACGCTGTGCACCCATAGCAATGTTATCGCTCATTGCTTGACGAATAGAATCCATTCTTTCACGAGCTAGATCTACTTTTTGGCGAAGTTCGTCGCTTTTTTCATCTACAACCGGACGAACTTCTGAAACCTTGTTTGAAATATTTGAAACACTGTCGTCATAGAAATCTACTCCACGATTCCAAGTCTCATTAGCCTTGTTATATACTTTCTCACGGGTTTCTTGACCAGAACGTGGGGCAAGCACAATTCCAGCAATTGCACCGAGCGCTGCACCAACGATACTACCAAGTAAAAAACCATTAAAGTTATTGTTAGACATTGAAGGCTCCTTAAGCATTTTGTTGAATGAGTAATACTTTTTAATATACCCAGAGCATGAGATATTTCAATCAAATAATATTACAAATTGGTATCATCTAATATGAATGACAGTATTTCTTTGAATCCGCCTTCCGTAAGCTCAGCCGATAAAACAAAGTCTGACTTAAGGCCCATTGCAGGATTTGCCTCGACATCGAGTACTATTGCGCGACCATCCCATTCTAAATGGATGAGTCCATAATCTTTGACTCCATAAGACCAGTAGCTTTCGAGTGCAGCACGCTCAAGCGTTGCATACATTGCTTCGGCTTGCTCAGGATTAGAAGAAAGGGTTTCACGACGAAGCGGAACGAAGGTCTCTTTTCGACTGTGTTCAAGTATAGGAAGGCAGAATGCATCACTTCCGTTTCCAACGACAGGAACCGAGACAATTGCGCCCTCAATCCATTCTTCAAGTGAAGCCTCATCATCGTGCTCAAAAATTTGCTCAAGACCTACTATAAATATGTCGGTGTTTCTTACTTTTCTTTGGACATCTGAGCTCTTTTGATAATTGGATCTTAAAAACAAGGGGAGCTCGCGTGTTTTTGAAGCGAGATCGAATGCCTCACGCAAATCAAAATGCTCGTAGAGCTCTTTAGTGATTACCATCTTTTTTGCAGTATGCGCATTTGGAAAGTCAGATTGCATGAAGGCATCATCAAAGACTGCATCAATGAATGAACGGGTATAGGTCGTGCGCACAATATTTGGATTTGAGCCAAGATAAGGGAGGCCTATGAGGTCTAGCAGGGTTTTCACCAAAGCTTTATTTGAAAGCAAACCTAAGCTTGCATCAAAAGCTAAATCGACTTGTGCGTCTTGGAGTAAACTCACGAGATCTTTTTGAGCATCGAATAAAACTGTTTCGTATCTATCTTTATCAATATGATCAGCAATAAATTGAGCCTGGGCACGAGATTGCTCGTACTCAGGCTCATCTAAACCGCCATAAATAATTGCGAGTTTTTTAGTCATTGAAACTCATTAATCCTGTGGCTTATCAGATTCAAGGTGTTCAGCAATTATCTTTGCAAGTCTGCGAATACCTTCTTTGATGTCTTCTTCTTTCTCATAACAGAACGCCAAACGCATTGAATTGTGTTGATAATCAGCAAAGCATCCGCTACCAGGAACAAAGGTTACGCCACGGTCGAGCGCTTCTTGCAACATATCATCGGTATTAATGTATTCAGGCAAGGTAAGCCATAAGAAGAATCCACCCTCAGGCTTTGTGAAGTGCACCTCTTTAGGTAGATATTCTTCACATGCCTCTAACATGGCTTCACGACGTGAACCGTAGGTTGCAATAAAATCACGAAGGGTTGCTTTCCAGTCAGTTTCTTCAAAATAATGCTCAGCAACAATTTGTGTAAAGGCCGAACCACAAAGGTCTGCACCTTGTTTTGCAAGGTTGATGCGCCCGAGTATGTCTTGAGGAGCTAAAACCCAACCAAGACGTAGGCCGGGAGCAAAAATTTTAGAGAAGGTACCAAGATAAACAACATTCTCATCCATTGAACGCAGGCAAGGGATGTGTTCACCTGCATATCTGAGGCGTGAATATGGATCATCTTCAATTATCGTAATCTCATACTCACGACAAAGCTCGATTAAGCGTTTACGACGCTCAAGCGCCATAGTTACGCCGCCTGGATTTTGGAAGGTTGGAATTGTATAAAGGAACTTTGCTCCACGAGGACCAATTTCTTTTAGAACTTCTTCAAGGAGGTCTACGCGAATACCATTATCATCAAAAGGAACTGACTTGAAATTAGGTTGATACGATGAAAACGCCTGTAGCGCGCCAAGATATGTTGGAGCTTCCACAAGAATGGTATCACCTGGATTAATAAATACTTTTGCAATTAAATCTAATGCTTGTTGAGCGCCCGAGGTAATAATCAAATCATCTGGGCAAATGTGCTCTACTCCAAGCTCTTTCATTAACTCAACAACAATTTTCTTGGTTTTTTCACGACCATCAGTCGAGCCGTATTGAAGCGCCTCGCCTTTATCGGCAATCGTGCCCTCAAGAGCAACGCGTAGTACGTCTTCAGGCATGACGCGCACATCGGGCATACCGCCAGAAAATGAAATCATGTCATCGCGTGCTGCTGCACCGAATAGATCACGCGTAGCGCTGTGACGCATAGTCTTGATACGTTCAGCAAACTGTCCTTCCCAAGGTTTTGCTTGGCTTAAAGATTGGTCCATGATACTCCCACCTATTGCATCTAACTATTTATTATGAATATATTATTTGATTTCTATTATAAAAGCTTATCGACGAGAAGGAACACGATCAATCTTGTCAATAAGGGCACTAAGCCCTGAAACGGTAGCTTCGACATTAGGAGTTTGAGCATTTCCTCCCGCAAAAGCCCATTCACAAAGCCAGATTGCAGCCGATAAAGAGGCCATCGTAAGCGTATCGTCTTCACATGAAAGGCTTGTTTCAAAAACATTTTCACCCGCAGCATCATGCACGCGCTGAGTACGTCCTGTGACAAAGCCAACACGACCGGTTTGCGCCAAGAGTTCAATTACAACGTGCTCAAGCAAATGCGCTATTTCGGTATTTGCCATAACCGCTTGGAAGGTATCGCCATTGGGATTAACGCAAACATGTGAAGCAATTGCTGGTAATAGCTGGTAAACACGATTCGTTGATTCCATATCTTGCGAAGTATAAAGTGGGGAGCCAGGTGCGATTTCAACTTGATAGCTTAGCGTTTGAGGGCCAACAACTACCTTGAGTAAGTCAAACATAGACATAACCTTCCAATAAGATTGTTATTGTTTGCTATGTATCATACTAAACTACAAGGACACAAATGAAATGAGCTTTTTAATTCTCCATGTATTTTAAGGTATACGCCCTGTGTAATCGTAAAAAGAAAACATATGATTGAATGAAGCGTGCAAGAAAGTGAAATAATTGAGTGAAATTACTAGATCACCTACGTTTTGGAGGATATATGGCATTGCAATCACCATCAATGGATGAATGGCTAAAAGAGGCTAAAGCTGATCCAAGTGCTAAAGAAGTTGGAATGTACCTTGTTCATAACGGAACGGTTCGCGAAGATCCTAAAAAGCTTGTTCGCGAAGGTATTGATGACGGTAAAAAAGTAAATGGCATGTTTTTTGATTATGATGAAGCTGGTCTCAAAAAAGCAATTGATGAAGCATACCACTACCCTGGCGTTAAGTATTTAAGAGTATGGCTCAACCGTGGAGAATTAAAACTTGGCGATGACATAATGTATGTTTTGGTTGGTGGAGATATTAGACCTAATGTTATTGATGCCCTACAAAAACTTGTTGAGGTAATCAAGACACAATTAGTCGTTGAAAACGAGCAGTACAAATAATTTC
>JAUNLE010000017.1:18206-25369 GCA_030532415.1 Coriobacteriia bacterium
CCAAGCGTAAGCTCACCTGCAGCTTAAAAATCAAAGACCCAGACGAATCCGTCTGGGTCTTGTTAGTGTTGTTAAAGGATATATCCTTTGAACATTAAGCTAGTTCTATACAAATCTTGTTTCTATGCAATTACTCTCATTTGCATTTCAGTAACACCGTCATACACACCAAGTGCTTCTTGTACCGCTGGAGCTAAATCAATTTCTCGACCTTGAACATAAGGTCCACGATCGCCAACGGTTGCGATAACGGTATTTCCGTTATAAGAAATTTCAACTTGTGTACCTAAAGGTAAGGTCTTATGAGCAATAATCATGTCTTCAGCACTTAAAATGTCACCCGTGGCTGTTTTTTCACCAACATTGTGATACACCGATGCAGTAACACTTTCCCAGCCAGAATCGGTGGTTTGGGCATATGCTACCGTTTGCAGCGCTTCTGATTCTGTGATTTCAGCTTGCTCTTTGGCAGCTTGTGCTGCTTTTGCTTCTTGTACTGCCTGTGCAGCGGCTTGTGCTGCCTTCTGCTCTGCAGCTTCCTTTTCAGCGGCAGCCTTTTCTTCAGCAGCTTTCTTTGCTGCTTCTGCCTCTTTTTGAGCTGCTATTCTAGCTTCTTCTGCCTTTTGTTCAGCTAATCTTTGAGCTTCAGCAGCCTTATTTTTTTCTTCTATCTTTTTCTTAAGCTCCTCAGGATCGATTAAATCGATATTTTCACGTGGAGTAGGCTCAGAAATTTTATCAACGAGTTCCATGTTGATGTGTTCTGCTTCTGCAGCTGTATATTTAGCAGCCTCATTAACCTGACCTTGATCTTGACCAATACCAACAATGTTGTTTGGTTGAATGTTAGTATCGGTACCTAAAGCAGGTTTTACGAGAAATAATATAGCAACTGCAACAGCAGCAAGCACCATAAACGCTGCAAGTACTGCAACTAAATGCTTATTGTCGTTAATCTTTGCTAACAAAAAAACCTCCATAAATCGCTTACAAATTTTATGGCAGACATCAAAAAGCTGCGACGAAAATCCAGACTATTGTATTTAAGCTATGTTGAGTCTTGGGAAGTGGCTTTGAGAGAGTCAGCCATGACCAAAATGCTATGCGTTTTGGCGGATCACTTGGGGTTAAGAAACCCCTTATAAGCTGGCGTATTAAGAACGCCGATACGTCAAATACATATGACTAACCTTTAAACTCAAAGATATCCTGCGGAGATCCAATTAAGCGCGTTAGTCAATTTCGCTCAAACCGCGTGGACATCTAACGTAGGCATAATTATAGCAGTATGAAATAACTTGTGTTGAAACAAATCCGTGGACGCAAGAAGCTTCTTCAAAAACGATTCACGAAAGATCTTTATTTAAGCGTTATTTTCTTCAGATTCTTCTTCTGGATCCGACTTATCTTGACTTGGATCTTCATAACTTTCAGGCGCTTTAGCTCGGATAAGTGCGATTCTCCTGCCGCGCATTGACTGAATTTTAAAATCCCAGTCCGACACATTAAAGACATCACCAATATGTGGAAGTGAGTCATTAATATCTAAAAGCCAACCAGCAATAGTCTCGTATTCTTCAGTTTCTTCAATAGGAAAGCCTAGGGTAATAGCGTCATCAATTGGAAAACGACCATCAATGAGCCATTCACGTTCATTGAGTTGCGTTAGATACTTATTATCTGGATCAAATTCATCTTCAATCTCGCCGACGATTTCTTCAACGATATCTTCAATAGTAATGACACCGGCTGTTCCACCGTACTCGTCGACAACAATAACAATTTGTTGGTGAGCCGTCTGCATCTCAGAGAGCAAAGGCAAGATATCTTTTGTATCGGGAACAAAGACACTGTCACGCATGAAATCTGTAACACTAGCTTGGCCACCGCCCTCGAGTGCGGGGCCTATTAAGTCTTTGATATGGGCAATACCTACAATGCGATCATAGTCGTCATGAAAAATAGGTATTCTTGAATAGCCAGTTTGGCGCATGATGTCTAAGACCTCGCTTAAGCTGCTTTCATCAGAGGCCATACTCATATCAACGCGTGGAACCATGACTTCACGAGCTATCGTGTCTCCAAGTTCAAAGATTTCATGAATCATTCGCTTTTCTTCATCAAGCAAGGTGTCCTGCTCTTTTAATATGTAGCGAATTTCTTCTTCCGAAACCTCGTTTCGATCTTCGGAGTTATCGATATGCAAGATTTTTGTTATAGCATTTACCGATGCTGAAAGAAAGGCAACGATCGGTGAGGATAGTTTTTGAAAACCGCTAACTGTTCCCGCGACTTTTTTTGCTACACCGTCTGGGTCCGATAAGGCAATCGCTTTAGGAACCAACTCACCAAACACGAGCGTAAAGTAAGAAACTATTAAGGTAATGATAATAACCGATAAAGCTGGAGCGATTACCGAAAGAAAATCAATACCAAATGACACAAGCAAGTTTGTAAGTTTGCCAGAAAGCGTTGCTGTTGCAGCAGCAGAAGCACCAAAACCTATAAGGGTAATTGCTACTTGAATGGTAGAAAGAAAGCGGCCTTCATCACCTTGCAGTTCAAGCACTAAATCAGCACGTGAATCGCCTTCATCTTGGGCTTGCTCCAATCTGGTGCGCTTCGCATTAACGAGGGCCATCTCCGACATGGAAAAATAGCCATTGGCAAGAATTAAAATGGCGGTTAGTAAAATACTAAAAGCTATATCCACGAGCTGTTCTCAACTGCCTCATTCCGAAATACATCAAGTTGAACAAATTCTCTTATTTATTCTACAAAAACTTGTTTCGAATTCTATTCTTTAACAGCAAATCCTTCTTCAATTATGGCATTTTTCATTTGTTCTTCGTTTACACTTGCTTCATCGTATTCGACGCGCACAAGTTCGTCTTCAAAAGAAGCCTGAGCTGATGACACGCCCTCTAGGTCTTCAAGTGCGATTTTTACGCGCATTTCACAAGCATTACAGTGCATACCTGAAACTGGAATATCTAAATGAGCCATATTTACTCCTCAAGTTTTATCAAATAATTGTATAGGTAAGTACCCATTTTTTATACTAGAAAAATTTCATTCATCTCGTTTTTGACGTTCATAAAATAATTTTCATATTATTATAGAGGTTTTTACAATACTTCTTCCTCATTGCCCTTTGTAATCAGTTCCTTTTCCTCTTCGCTTAACAAATCCTGTTTATCAAGCTCGCTTAGGGCAAATTGTAAATTAGAATACACGGGCTTAGACCATGCAAGAATACGATTTGCCTGATCAAGTGTTATGTCTTTCATGCTTAAGTCTGCATCTGAAAGAGCAGCTGTTTGAGGTGAAAAAGTCGCGAGTCCCTGATAGCGCTGGAATGGATTTTGGACCCAATTTATCTGTTGGAATTTATTACGATTCACCATATTCATCGACTTAGCAAGCACTCCGTGAACCGTTATATAGTGCTTATTATAGGTACCAATACGACCATTTTTGTAATACAAAATGCCCGAAACAAGATTGATAATAAATAAGAGAAGCGCCAGGCTAAGTGCGCTGACCTTTAGAATTTGAAAGATCGGATCATCGATAATATTTTGCATCGTAGTAAAAATTGAAATAATGATTATGCTAATGAGGGCAAATACCCATATGGAACGAACAACGCTCTTTCTTAGAGCTATCTTTGGCAGTTTTTCAAGCTCATGGCATTCATAGACTCCCTTAAATTCTGGAAGCGTTTGGTTTAAGAAATCTGGGATGTCCGTTAGTTTTATGAATGGATGCACTATTCGCTCGCCATTTGCAGAGGCTTCTTTATCATCTTCTACTGAAATTGAAGCTACCGTAAAGACGCTAATTTGTGCAAAACCAAAAATACGCCTTATAAATCCTTGCTTAACTTTAAGCATTTGAATGCGGTTAAGTGCTATTGTCGACGTTTTTTGGGCAAGCAGTCCTTGACTTAGTTCAAAGTAGTCGCCCCTTCTAATGATTTTGAATCCGCCAAGTTTAAAGAAGTTAAATATTCCGCTTACGAACCATACAATGAGCAAAAACACCAAAAAGCCAAGGAGTAAAAACGGTATAAAACTCATAAAGTTCTGCAGACTAAATTGTTCGGTGTAGCTATAGAGCATCAAGAAAATTTGTTCACTATACTGTTCGAGTAAAAATCCAAAAATGTTTGAACCTAAAACGAGGGAAATGATAACCGCAAAGAAGTTCGAAAATTGTGAAAACGATGCGAGGACAAGCTCTTTGTTGCTTAGACGGTATTCGTAGAGAACGGGCATTTCGGTTTTGAGTCTATCACCTGCAAAAATACCGCGGACACCACTGACTGAATCAAGTGCCTGCGAAACTTTACTGTCAAAATCCCTGGTATCTTCTCCATCTACATGAGAGAGCTCAGGAAGATCTTGTGGCTTACTTTGTTTTGCAATTTTTATTTGCTTTCGTTTAAAAATCTCGGCCTTCATAGCCTCTACATCGCGTAACTTCAGCGCAGGAATCTTTACATTCGTAGTGGAAGATCCGGTATCTATTTCGACATCAACCAAACCAAGAATTCTTTTTAAAATTCCCGACTGGGTATTCATTGCATGAATCTTTTCATAAGGAATGTGCGTATCTTTTTTGAATACAATATTTCTGCGCAAACGAAGACCGGTTTCGGTCAGCTCCCAGGTATTTTTCTTGTAAGACATGACAGAAAATACGATTGAAACAATAAAAAGTATGAGCACGCCGATGGCAATAAGAGCGCCCTGAGAATCGCTCAGGCTAAAAGCGCCCTCTGGGGTCTGAAAGAAATCACCAAAGAAAACGTAGATAAAGAAAAAGACAGTAAGATAGACCATCGACAGCAAGGTGCTCAAGAGCTTTTTTACGAGCAAGAAAATATGGGATCTATGTTCTCCTGGTAAAACCTTACCCTCAGCGTCTGTAGACCTACCCTCAAGACTCTCTAGTTTTATATACTTTTTAGACTGCTTATCAATCTTTTGAGACAGCATTTGTTGTACGGGGTCATCCGGATTAACTGGAGCCCCTGGCCGAATTTCATCACGCTTATCTTGTTCGTTTCGCTCAGACTGATTCATACTTACACATCCTCTTGAGCAATACGGGCCAAAACTGCTACACGATCGCGCAGTTTATCAGCATCTTCAGGAGTCAAACCAGGAATTTTGCTTGAACCACCAGCCGTGCTGATTACTACCTCACTTAAGGTATAAGCTCTTAAAATGGGGCCTTGACTTGTTTCAACATTTTGCACGCGAACCAAGGGAATAACCGTGCGTTTAATCCATATAAATCCATGCATGATGTCAATTTCATTTTCGTTGACCTCATAGCGCCAACGATCAAAAGCGATGCGAGGATAGAGAACGATTTCAATAATAAAGATAAGAATAGCTATGGCACACACGACTAGGAGCAACATCCATAGCGGTATTGAGCTAAGGTGAGCAATCAAAAACGACAGTGGCAGAAGAATAGCGAGGGCAAATACCAACTTAATGAGGCCTGAAATACGCCATACCTTTTGAATTTTAGGATCAAGTTTATATTGCGGAACCTGTCTCATCTAAACCCCTTATCACAGTAGTTTGCCAATTTTTTATTGATTATTGTGTACCACCTTTTCACAAAATTATGTTTCTGTTGCGTAATGGAAGTGTTACTCCTCTAAAAACAATTATAAAACCACTATTTGCTGGCAAATACGGCTAAAATAAAAACTAGAATATTTTTGGAGGTTACCATGGCTTTTGTCGAATTTAAGGATGTCAAAAAAACGTATACCATGGGAGAAACCGAGATTCACGCTGTCGATGGCGTTAATTTTGAAATTAACGAGGGCGAATTCGTTATTATCGTAGGTCCTTCTGGAGCTGGTAAAACCACTATTTTAAATCTTTTAGGCGGAATGGACTTTGCAAGTTCTGGCCAAATCTTAATTGATGAAAAAGATATTGTTCAATTTTCAGATAAAGAGCTTACCTATTATCGTCGTGATGGCGTTGGTTTTGTCTTTCAGTTTTACAATCTAGTGCAAAACTTGACGGCTTTAGAAAATGTTGAGCTTGCTGCGCAAATTTGTAAAGATCCGCTTGATGCACGAGAAACCTTAGAAAAAGTTGGCTTGTCTGAACGTTTGAATAACTTTCCTTCCCAGCTTTCTGGTGGAGAGCAACAGCGTGTTGCAATTGCACGTGCAATCGCTAAAAACCCAACGCTTCTTTTAGCTGACGAACCAACTGGTGCTCTTGACTATCAAACAGGTAAAGATATTCTCAAACTCCTGCAAAACGTTTGTAAGGATTTTGGCAAAACCGTTGTGGTTATTACGCACAACAATGCCTTTATCCCCCTCGCGAATCGTGTTATTAAAATTCATAATGGTAAAGTTTCTGATATGTATCTCAATGAAAACCCAGTTTCAGCTGAACAAATTGAGTGGTAACGATGAGCTCATTTAGCAAAAATATTTGGCGCTCAATTAAGGGACATATCTCTCGATTTCTTGCACTTTTTGCAATCGTGGCGCTTGGAGCTGGAGTTTTTGCAGGACTACGAATGTTTGTACCTGACATGATTCATTCTGCCGACACCATTTACGATGAAGATCGTTTGATTGATTTTCGCATCGTGTCAACTCTTGGAATTGTAGAAGAAGATGTAGAAGCCGTACTTGAGACCGATGGTGTTGAAGGCGCAAAACCGATTATCCTTAATGAAATAGCGCTCGCAAACCCCGAAAAGTCACTGCAAATTTCACTTGAGGGTATCGATATGGAACAGGTAAGAGACTTTGAAGCCGCGCTTGCCAAAGCCTCAAGTGAAACAGAACAAACGCGCATCAAGGAGGAGCAGTTTCCAAATTATGTAAACCGCCTAACCTTACTTGATGGGCGTTTCCCTCAAAATCCGGGCGAAATAGTCATTTCAAATACCGATAATAACGTGCAAGTTGGAGATAACTTTTCGGTTACACAAGTAGTCGGACAAGACAGCATCGACAAGTATTTAAAAGTAAAAAAGTTTGAAATTGTTGGAATTATTAAATCTCCTGAATTTATTTTGGATGATTATGGCGTATCTCCTGATACAGGAAAAACTATCACCAATTATGCCTACACCGGTTTTAATACGTATAAAGAAACGGATGT
>JAUNLE010000087.1:0-2283 GCA_030532415.1 Coriobacteriia bacterium
CTTTAAGCCTTCTTCCAGGCTTCACCAGGCACTCCCAAACATAGCCTAAGGGATCGATATCTTCACGTTTAGTAAGCAAAAGCAATTCTGCTGCCCCGCCGCTGTGCTCCTTAAAGCCTCTTAAGCGCGCAGGAAGCACCCGCGTATTATTTACTACCAAAAGATCACCAGGCTCAAGGTAGTTTGCAATTTCAAAAAATCTCTTATGCTCCATCGATTGCGTCTTGCGATTGAGCACGAGAAGCTTGCAGCTATCCCTTGGTTCTGCAGGCGCTTGGGCAATACAGTCTTCAGGTAAATCGTAATTAAAATCTTCGGTCTTCATACATTATTTCTCTAAGATAGTTGGCTCAAGCTTTTTTCTGCATACGCTTGAGCTTTGTCCAAATGTCTCTCGTGTTTTGCACGCACTCTGTCAAAGCCTGCTTCCACCGCTGAAAATCTACAGCCACAGTAATTTTGACGATACATTACAAGCGCGCGAGAATCCCTTACTGAATCTTCGTAGTAAGGAGTGAAATCCCTAAAAATCGCTTGAATCCCCACGCTTTCAGCAGCTTTTTTCAATGAGCTTTTAATTGACTGGATGTATTGGTAGGGCGAAACAGTCAAAGTCGTAGAAAGCGCATCAAAGCCCTGGTTTTTTGCATATACAGCGCAGGCGTTCAGGCGCAGATCATAACAGGCCTTGCATCGTTTTGCTTTATGGTGGGCATATGGGGCAACGCTTTCTTCCCATAAGCTTTGTTCGTAGGGAAATTCAATGACCCGAAAGCCCTCGCGCTCGCAAAAATTCTTTAATTCAGACACGCGCTTTTGATGCTCTTCAAAAGGGGCAATATTAGGATTGAAAAATGCAAAGCTTAGGTCGTGACCTTCTTCTCTTAAAAGGTAGGCAGGCTCAATTGTGCATGGCCCGCAGCACGCATGCATTAAAATCTTCAAAATTCTTCTGACTTTCTAAGTCCTCTGTCCAGTTTGCTAAGTTATTTCTTTTAGATGCTAGCGCAGTTAGATGCAAATTTTAAGGATGAATTAATACCATTGGGAAATCTTTTGAGGATTAACTCCAAGACGAAAGGCTATTTGTAAAAACCAAAGCTTGGACATATAAAGAAGTTTTGCTAAAGAGCCTTTAGGATACCTGCGAGCTGAAGTGCTTAAAGGGTGTTTGCAAAGCTTATAGCGCAGACCCGCTTTTTTAGCGTCAAGTGAAAATTGGTAGTCTTCCATAAGAGGAATCTCTCTAAATCCCCCAATCTCAAAGAACTTCAACTTCGTAATGAAAATACCTTGATCTCCAAAGGCGATATTTCTTTTTTTGATTCGTAGGTTTGACATATACGCGTTAATCTTCATAAGCACGCTTTTGTCATCGAACGCAAGGCCAAAGGCTCCAAGCTCGCTTTCACGCATAACTTCTTGAATCTGTGTAAGCGCACCTTCTGGCAGCTGCGAGTCAGCGTGCAAAAAGAAAAGGATTTCTCCACTGCACAAGCTTGCCCCATAGTTCATCTGAGCAGCTCTTCCCTTTTTAGGTGATTGAAGTGCACGATACTTTTCTTTTACTTTCTCAAGACTCTTATCGTATGAGCCCCCATCAACAAAGATTACTTCCGCCTCTTGTGCTTCCCGATCAAGTGTGGTAAGTAAGGCATCAAGCTGATCTTCTTCATTGAACATGGGGATGATTATGCTAATCATGCACATCGTTAGGGGTGAATTGATGAAAGAACTTATAGGTATGGGTCTGCGCGAGCGCCTCTGATTTTTCTGCAAGGGCCAAAAAATCTTGAACGTCTTCAGGGGTGTCGATGTCATCAAGGACCTCGCCAATTTTTACACGGGCACCGCATGATGAAACTTGGTCTAAACTCAATCGTAACACTTGGTCTTCTTGCTTAGGAGCAATGTCAAATACCTCAGGATACCAGGCACTCATAGCAATAAGGCTATATCCTCCGTCGCTTGAAGGATTGAAAAATAGCTCGTGGTGAGCTAAGGCCTGGAATGCGCAATCAAGATGGCTCGTCATAATTGAAGGTAGGTCCGATCCAATCAAAATGGCCTGCTCATAGCCTTCGCCTAAGGCATATTCTACCGAGTTTGCCATTTTATTGAAAATGTTCTTACCTGCTTGTTCAATAAATTGAGCCTGAGGAAAAAGCGCTTGCACCCGTACAAGAGCAGCTTCATCAGATGCATTTTCTACCGGAGTATGCGAAACAATGACATCCACACGATAGGCGTTGCACACAGATGCCACGTCTGTAAGCATATACT
>JAUNLE010000087.1:2326-3349 GCA_030532415.1 Coriobacteriia bacterium
GACAAAAGAGTATAAGAGCTCGTTTCATTTATGTGCCTCTTGATTTTGGTCAATCTTATAGCGTTTCTTTAAACCATAAGCGAGCACAATGCTTAGGGCAAGAAATACAAAACAAACGATAAAATAAATGACTCTTGAGGACTCATCAATAATTCCAGCAAACATATAGGTATATATTGCAGTCCCTGGAATAAGGAACAAGAAGGTAAAGAGCGAATAGGTTGAAAGTTTAATATTGGTCAGGCCGTAAAAAAAGTTTTGTACGTTAAAAGGAAACACGGGAATCAGTCGTGTTATTGCGAGTAGGATAATCTCGTTTTCAATCCTGCCCGAATACAAATACTCTTTTAATAGCTTGTTTTGTTCAAGCTTTGGCCTAAGGGTATCGGCTAAGAAATATCGAGCAACTACAAAGGAACCAATGGCACCTATACTTGCTGCTATAACGCACCAGACTGTTCCCCAAAAAGCACCGAAAAGCAAGGAGGACACGAAGGCAAAAATCGTCCCAGGTAGCGCTAAAACCGAGGTTGCAATAGCCATGACAACGATATACATCAAAACTGATAAAACGTAATTATTTTCAATGAAACCGTAAAGCCCAAAAGTATTAAGGACAGCTTCGACATTCAAAAAAGAAGATATGATTGAGCCCACAATGCTTAAGGCTATAATCACTCCTATAAAGGTGAGTTCTTTTTTGTATTCGCGCACCACAGCTACCTCAAATTACACAGCTTCTTTGTTTTGCTGACGTGATACGTGTATTTTTCTTAACAAATATACTAAAACCGATATTCCAAATAAGATGAGAAGACCAGTTACCAACATCTGGGCACCGCCAGTTAACATACCACCAACATAGGAATAAATGATGGTAGCTGGAAGTTGACCTAAACCGGTAGCAAGGATAAATGAAGAGAAAGACATTGAAGTCAATCCCGCTGCATACGAGACAAAATCAAAAGAAACGAAAGGCAAAAGACGTGCAATTAATATAGAATGTTTGCCGTATTTTTCGAA
>JAUNLE010000088.1:0-993 GCA_030532415.1 Coriobacteriia bacterium
AGCAGGAACAGGAAAAACTCTGTTGGCTCTGGCCGCTGCACTCAATCAGCACAAGAGTTATGAACAAATATTATTAGCTCGACCAATTGTCTCTCTATCCAATAAAGATTTAGGTTTTCTTCCGGGAGATGAAAAACAAAAAATTGCTCCGTACATGCAACCATTGTTTGACAATCTTAACGTCATTAAATCCAAGTTGGGACAAAACAGTTCCGATCTAAAAGCAATTGATGAATTACAAAAAAGTGGGAATCTTCAAATTGAAGCGCTCGCTTTTATCAGGGGACGCAGTCTCACATCAACTTTCTGCATAGTTGATGAAGCTCAAAACCTGACTCCACACGAAATTAAAACTATAATAACTCGCGCAGGCGAAAACACCAAAATGGTATTCACTGGCGACCTTCAACAAATCGACTCTCCCTATCTTGACATGCAATCTAACGGTTTGGCATATATGATTGACAGAATGAAAGGTCAAAAAATATTCGGTCACGTCAATCTCGTAAAAGGAGAACGAAGCGAACTATCAGAGCTTGCCAGCAATCTACTATAATTCATCAAATAGAATTCTTGCCTTACAGGCGACACCTCTATCTCGGGTAACAATCTCGAAAAAGTAGTCGCCTGGGGCAACTTCTTCTCTATAAACCCTGCCCTTATCGTCGATTGTCAACTCTTTTAAATAGTTGATTTCAAACCTTCGCACCTTGTGCGACCTATAAAAATCTAACGAAAAACAATCAGAGATCCACTGAATATAGTACAAGCTGTTAGCATGATTATTAACATCTATCTTACTATACCTGACTGTAAAACTTAGAGCACTTTCCCCGTCAACTTTAGGTAGCGATTTAGGTGCCCCTATCGGATTAGGTCTATCCACAACATGTTCTTTCAAAGATGGAATCACCGTCAATGGCATCCCATGTCTCGAATTCATATCCATAATTGCCCAAAGCGAAGAGGCATATCCTATATTTTCGCCCGATT
>JAUNLE010000088.1:1006-1553 GCA_030532415.1 Coriobacteriia bacterium
AAATCTTAAAGTTACGTGTAGTAAAAACAGCACCAACCTCACTCACCCATGTTGATATGTATATAGAATCTTTTTCTGTCGGAATACGCTTCATATCAATAACTAAGCGTGAAAGCACCCACGTCATATTTTTTTGTTGCAGGTCAAGCAAACCATAGCCTTTTTCATCAGCATCCTTGCCTGCAGTCAACAAAATAAAGTTAGCGAGTGATTTAAGCGAGATTCTTCTCATGAAGTCAATATCCTGTGCCTCAATATCATAATAATATCTCTTTTCTTCTGTCATTTACACTTTAATTTAAGCGATACAGTAACCATTACGAGCGACAAAAATAATAAAAATATACTATCTTTGTTCTAAATTCATTGGCTTCAAATAGAAACCTTATGCATTCCTTAAAAGAATTATACAGAATTGGCAACGGTCCATCAAGTAGCCACACAATGGGACCAAAAAAAGCATGCAAATTATTTGCAGAGAAAAACCCCAATGTAGATAAATTCATCATAACGCTTTATGGCAGTTTGGCAGCCACAGGCAAAGGTC
>JAUNLE010000088.1:1563-1870 GCA_030532415.1 Coriobacteriia bacterium
GAACCATTAGCGCCAACAACAATTGAGTGGAAAGCTTCAACATATCTACCTTTCCATCCAAATGCAATGAAACTCGAAGCCTACGACAGCACTAACACATTGATAGACTCTCAAACTGTCTATAGCATTGGTGGTGGAACTATTTCTGATGGTCAAAAAATAATAGGTTCAACCTACGAGTGCGGTGACGACATCTATCCCATGAGTACAATGACAGAGATTATGGACTGGTGCAAAAGAACCGGCAAAAGCTATTGGGAATATGTCCAAGAATGTGAAGGTCAGGAAATATGGGAATATCTGGCTG
>JAUNLE010000088.1:1885-3264 GCA_030532415.1 Coriobacteriia bacterium
CTCGACAACGAGGGTGTTTTACCCGGTCCTCTCGGTCTCAACCGAAAGGCATCAGGCTACCTAATAAAAGCTAATGGGCACAGCGCATCAATGAAATCGAGAGGACTGGTATTCGCGTATGCACTGGCAGTTTCCGAAGAAAATGCTTCCGGCGCAGAAATAGTTACGGCACCCACATGTGGCTCTTGTGGAGTTGTGCCTGCAATTCTTTATCACCTCAAGCTCAGCAAAGATTTCAGCAAGAACCGAATATTAAGAGCTATTGCCACAGCAGGACTATTTGGCAATGTGGTAAAGAAAAATGCTTCAATCTCCGGTGCCGAAGTTGGATGCCAAGGCGAAATAGGCGTTGCATGTGCTATGGCTGCAGCTGCAGCAAGCCAGCTGTTTGGTGGTAGCCCTGCACAAATTGAATACGCCGCCGAAATGGGACTCGAGCATCACCTCGGAATGACATGTGACCCTGTATGTGGTTTAGTACAGATACCTTGCATCGAACGTAATGCTTTTGCGGCGGCTCGCGCACTCGATGCCAACGTCTACTCCTCATTTACCGATGGTAATCATCGTGTGTCTTTTGATCGTGTGGTTGCCGTAATGAAACAAACAGGACACGACATGCCATCATTATATAAAGAAACCAGCGAGGGAGGTCTTGCTGTAGGACACTGTTTCTCATAATTTTATCTATTACACAATTTTCACTACATAATATCGTTATAAACATGGTATTACGTAACTACCTACTAAAAAATGATAGATTATATTAAAGGCGAACTGGTGGAGATTACTCCCACATCTGCTACTATTGAGTGTTATGGTATAGGATATCAACTTAATATATCCTTAAACACTTATGGTGCTATAAGTAGCGAAAAAAAAATAAAGTTATACGTTTATGAAGCGATAAGAGAGGATGCACACGTACTTTACGGATTCAAAGATCAGAACGAAAGAGAATTGTTCATACTACTAATCAGCGTATCTGGTGTAGGTCCAAGCACCGCAAGGGTTATTCTTTCATCACTAAGTACTACCGAACTGGAGGAAGCTATTGCTTCAGAAAATATCGCTATTTTCAAGACGGTAAAAGGTGTCGGACCAAAGACAGCTCAACGGATAATTATCGACCTTCGCGACAAAATCAAACTCACCAATGCCGCTGAAGTAATAGTTAAAACTAACAAGAACGACCTTTCCGAAACAGGTCACTCTGCTGTCTCTGCGCTTGTCATGCTTGGGTTTACTATGCAGGCATCTCAAAAAACAGTATCAAAAATTCTCAAAGAAGAACCGGAGCTTCCTGTAGAAAAGGTTATTAAAGAAGCATTAAAACGACTATAATCAGACTTTCAAAGTAGTTTGTTACGTAATACATA
>JAUNLE010000089.1 GCA_030532415.1 Coriobacteriia bacterium
GAGCAGCAGCAATTATAGTAGAAAATAATTGCATATTGTTTGCAGGAAACGAAGTTGACGACTATTACTATTCCATAGGCGGAGCAGTTCTTATGGGGGAAACATCGGAGGAAGCTGTAAAAAGAGAGGTATTTGAAGAAACTGGTGTCGAATATGAGGTAGACCATCTTGCAGTGATACACGAGAATTTCTTTATAGGCAATTCCAGCTTAAAAGGAGTTGACTGCCACGAGGTTACCTTATATTACATCATGAAACCTAAAGGCAATAAAACTCTTAACAGTTGTAGCTATACGATGGGGGATGTTAAAGAGACTATGCACTGGATACCTATTGATGAACTTGATAAATATAAGGCTTTTCCATCGTTTATGAAAGAATATATACAATCAAGCCATACTGGAATTGAGCATATTATTACTGATGAAAGAGTTTAATAAGTTCCAGTTTATAGGGATAAGCAAAAACTTATACTAACCCAAATCGTTAATGCAAAGAAAAACGCAGGATGTTTTCTTTTTTACAAAGCTGAATGAAAGCAGCGTAGTGGCGCTATGCTGCATACTAATTCCCCTCTAAAACGCCACGAAGATTTAGAGGGGATTTTTCGTTCCGACTAAGCTGAGCGAAGGAGGCGTAGCCGCGCTACACTGACTGAGTGAAGCGACGGCGGTACGGAAAAGACACCTAAAGATAGCGGTGAGTTAGACGAGAATGAGTATAAGAATGAGGCTAAGCAAAACCAAAAAAGACAAGTTTATCAAAGCATTAAGGTTTTTAATTAGTATTAGAAGTGGTACTCCCAATACGGCACTCCCAGCGGTATTTCCTCTGCTGATATCGTTTCCCCTGTACGCGCATCAAGAAGTACTCTAAAAATATACCGTTGTCCTCCATCGGGGTTCTTTAGAGTAATTTTCCATAGCGGTAATTCGGGATTTGTTATATCAAAGAAAAACAAAGAACAGCTAAGGTCAAGCGCATCTATATTAGCGCCAATCTTTTTAGCGGCTTCAACTGCAAGCTTAAGTGCTTCTTCTTGTGTGATGTCGTTTGCGCTTGGTAATCCGTATTTGAACCGAGTGGCATGGTACATAACAAGTCCGTCCTCGCCTTTGTAATCGGGGTACTCTTTTAAGTGTTCTTCAATAAGGGGACGCCATTCTTCTGACTTCTTGACTTTTTCTTCTAAGCTCAACTGTGCAAAGAAAGGCATGTGAGTATCTTCCGTTTCAGAATTCGGCAAAGATTTTGGCACACTTGTTCTATAAAAAGGTTTAACGCCTTCCGCAACATCAATAAATAGGCCATCGTAAGATAGCAAACTTCGCGCTATTATAGCGTCAGCATCGGAGACATGCAGAATCAACCACGCATATTCAACAATATCGTTCTCCGCGGATATAGCGATGAAATACGCTTCTTGCTTCACCTCTTTTGCTTCTTCATAGGAAAGACCAATCACTTCAGTCAAATCGCTTTTTGCGCTTCTAACAGCTTCTTCCATAGAAACGCTAGATTCTGTAGGTTCGCCAAGGCTCACATTAGGTAGCCCAAGAAGTGCGCCTCTGCTTTCCAGATTTTGCATTTCAAAGGTTTGATCAAGCCTTGCTTTCTGTTCTATTGACCAATTTTCATAATCACCATATATATTTTCCATTTCGATACGCAAGGCTTCATATTGTTTGTCAATTTCAGCGATCGGCTCTGTTTTAAGCTTTGGTAAATTGCCCGCGTAGCCGGTAAACATAACGGACAGCAAGAGCACAATACACAGCATGTAAAAAATTGTAACTTTTTTTCCAATCTTTCGTATACGATTAACCATTTTGATTTTTTAGTCCCTTCTAATTATTAGACATAAGAACATATGTTTTGTTCGAGGTAATTTCATATTTTTCATAGGGCAACAGCAAAACCACTGATTGCTAAAATTATCCCTTTGCTGGCCACTCGGATACATCTGTTAGTATTTCAATCAGATAGTATGCGTCATATATGGAATTCTTGCCCGGTTCATAGTGAATAACATTTGATACTTCACTTGTGCTAACATTAACTTCTGCAGACCACAAATCGAACACACGTCTACCTTCCGGATTAGTATTTACTAAAGAAATCTTCCATACCAATCCTTCTTTGCCAACTAAAAGCAAGGCATTAGCTTTATACAGTTGCCTTAATTTAAGTTCATCAATACCAGATGACTGTGCAGTTGCTTTGTATGCAGCATCTACTGCATCTTGCTTAAGCATTGAGCTTGTTTTAGGATTGCCATATTCCTGTTTAAGAGCATAGGCTGTGAAGTTTATTTGATGACCGTATTTATTTACACTACGCTGAAGGTCTGTCTTAAAGGATTCCCACACCTTTTGTGACCATTCATAATGCATACCATAGGTATCAACATAATAATCGAAAACCGTTTCAGCGGTCGCAACATCAGAAACCCCCTTGACGCCAAGCTCTCTCTTTACTTGGATTGCTTCTCCTTGGGCAGAAACGACTACATCAAATGCATCAAAAGTAATATCATTCGGTTCAAAATGGAAGAACCATTTTTTAGGCTGGACACCATTATTTTCATCAATAAACTGCCGGTATTCTTTAAATATTTTGTACGATTCCAAGATACTTCCCCTGATTTGGGTTTTAAATTCGCTTTCGATTTGTTTAACCGCAATATCAAGCGCAACTGATTCAGAAACCTCATCATCTGTAGGTACAAATCTGGTTTGCTGCTTTAACAGGCCGGTTCTTACCATCATTTCATCAAACCAAGCTTGGTCTTCGATGCTCCAAGTAGCAATGTAGGGGCCAAGTTCTGCTGACACAAATGCACGCATAAGCTCCAACTTGTTCCTACCACTAGGGTTATAAATCTTTGCTCGCATATCATCAGATATTACAATGCCATTATTTTCAGCCAACTGAATAATTTGCTCAACCTCTTCTGCGTTCCACTTTTCAGAATCAGTTTCATCTGCAATTGGTGCAACAACTTGTTCAACAAAGTCTCTATTGCTTAAAATTACCGCTGCAATCGCGCCAACCGTTATGAGAACCACAAAAACACTAAGTACAAACGCAACCGATAACTTCTTTTTCACTTTCTTTCCTCCTTTAGCCTGTGCCAGTAACA
>JAUNLE010000018.1 GCA_030532415.1 Coriobacteriia bacterium
CCAACAAATTAATACCTTCAACATTTCTACTGAGACCGCGCCCGATTGCTGCACCTTATTCATGCCAAGCAATCCGCAAACGCATGCAAATCTAAAACAGGTGCACGAGCAGTGGAGCTTGCTCGAAGCTGATAAGTATGTCCAAGAAATTATGGATACGATAGAAGTTGTCGACTTTGAGTCTCCGGTGTATCAGCCATATAAAGGCAAATAAAATTTAGCTTTCTTTAATATCAATTCCAAAAATAAATATAGTGCTCTTGAACAAAAGCCCTTCTGCAATGATGGTACAAGAAGGAGGGTTTCTTAAGCTATGGCATTACGGTTTAGTGAAGAAAAGACAGGGATTGCAGCAATATTTGAGCGTATGCAAATAAAGCAAGCGCATGTAGCTGTGCTGATTGTAGTTTTACTCATGTTTGTGCTCGTTGTTGCTCTTATTGTGCACATGAGTATGAAAAATGAAGCGCTCAACCGGGAGATGCAAGCTAAAACCATGCATTTACAGTCAAGCTCATTGGAAGAGGAGCTATCTGAAGCGATGTCACAGGACAATCAAGTGCAAGTAGAAGAAAGCGCAACAACAAAAGAAGCAGAAAAACAGCTTCAAGAAGAAGAGGCGCTTGTGGTTGTCCACGTAAGTGGTGCTGTTAAGGATCCGGGCGTGTATCAAATGGGTGCACAAGCAAGGATTCATGATGCCATTGAGCTTGCAGGAGGCATTAGAGAAGATGGCATAGACGCTTCGATTAATTTAGCTGCCAAGGTTTCCGATGGCATGAAAATTACTATTCCAAGTGAAAACGATGCGGGTGAAGAGGCTGCTCAGGCAGAACTTCTCTTTGACCCCCAAGCACATATCAGTCAAGAAAACTCACTTCAATCAGAGCAAAAAATTAATATAAATACTGCCCAAGCAAGCGAGCTTATGAGCCTTGATGGCATTGGTGAGAAAACAGCTCAAAGTATCATTAAGGATAGAGAAAAACATGGTCCCTTTCGTTCCGTGGATGATTTAACACGGGTAGGGGGCATTGGAGAGAAAAAACTCGAGAATATTAGAGACGCCATTTATGCAGGATAATGATATAGCTTATCCTGCAAGACCCCACCTTCCTTTTATATTCGTAAGTTTCTTAGCTTTCTGGCTCTTGCTGTGCTTGCAAATAGAGGCGTGGATTAAGAACAATATGATGTATCTAGGCCTTGTGTTTACTTTAAGCGTCCTGTGCATTGTGATCTTGTTTGTCAATCATAAAAGAAGAGCTGCAGTTTTATTGTTTTCTTTAATCGTGCTTGTACTGGTGTTTGTCCAAGTTTTTCTTTCTATTCATGAACAAAAGATTGCACAGCTGCAAGCTCAAGCGCAGGAAGACCATATCGTAAGAGTAATTTCCGATGTGAAAGTTAGTGAATACTACCAGGTCTATGTCGTTAAAGAGCTTAAAAGCGGACTCAAATTACGAATGTTTTTACATAAAAACAAGCCCCCATTGTATTTTGGCGAGCTTTTAGAAGTTCCAATACGCTTCGAGGCTTTTGAAGATGATGAATGGGGAGAGATTTTTAGAAGACAGGGACTCGCTGGGACTTTTCGACCACAAAACGTGAGGCATTTAGAAGAGGATGGCATCAAGAGTTCTATCTATACGCTCAGAAAAAATTTGCAAGACTTCTTTACATATAAGCACGGCAAGGCAGATGCGCACCAAGCTGGGCTTGCCTTACTTTTAGGCGTTGTGCTTGGCGATAATTCTCTCATTGATAAAACGCAAATACAAAGAGATTTTTCTAAGACTGGACTGAGTCATTTAATAGCAGTTTCTGGTTCTCATTTAGTAATCGTTAATGCCTTTTTTATTTTAATCATAAAACGCTTGCATTTCTCACAAAGAATTCAGTCACTCGTTTTATTACTTATAAGTTTTATCTACGTCATCCTTACCGGACTTCAAATATCTGCGCTTAGATCCTGGTTAATGCTGGTGCCTCTTGCTTTTAGTTTTATCGTAGGCAGAAGGTCTCATGCGCTTTCTGCCTTGGGTTTTTCTGCCTATTGTTTGCTTGTGCTCAATCCCTTTAATGCGCTTTCACTAAGCTTTTCCCTATCTTTTTTATCGGTAGTTGCCATTGTCATTTTTTCAGGCTATATCAGTTATGCAGTACAGGCTATAACTAAGACAAAAGGAAAGCTAGCAGGCTTTATAGCAGATGTATTTGCTCTAAGTTTTTCTTCTCAAATGATAAGTCTGCCGCTAACTGTTTCAAGTTTTCATATACTTTCTTTGAGTTCTTTTCTAAGCAACCTCGTAATTTCTCCACTTGTTTCTCTGCTCATAGTTGGAGGTTTACTCGTAAGCTTTCTTCACTTTATTCTTCCATCTTTAGCACTGATCTTCTTAGATGCCCTCTCTTATTTTTCTTATCTTATTGTTAAACTGGTCCATGTTTTAGCCTTACTCCCAAAGAGCTATGTGTATTTGGACCTTCCTTTCGCTGTCTTATGTTTAGTGAGCTTAAGCTTTTTTACCTTACTTTTATTTTTTTGGCCGAAAATCACGCGTAAGCTAGCGCATGGTATTCTTGCTGTTGTTTTGCTTGTGATTGCGCTGCTCTTTTTCACACCTTTTAGTTTTCGAGCTCACATGATTGTCTTTGACGTTGGGCAAGGGGATGCTATTTACCTTGAAAGTAAGTCTTCAAATATGCTTATAGATACTGGTAGGGGAGATAGCATCATAGATTCCTGTCTTAAGTATGATATTTCTCATTTAGATTTTTTGGCTCTCACTCATTTTGATAATGATCACGCTGGTGGGCTTGGCTATCTTTCACAACAAGTGCAGGTGGATAGGCTAATTTTGGCAGATGATGCTCGAAATTATTATTATGAAAAAGGGTGAGCGCATACAAGTAGGAGATTTTATTTTAGAATGCCTGTGGCCTGAGGCTCTGGTACAAGGGCGTGATAATGCTGAATCACTCGTCTTGCTTGCCCAATATAAGACTCGTGAGGATGAACAAATCGATATTTTACTGATGGGGGATGCAGAAAAAGATGAGCTGGCCTCCATTTTAGCGAGCTATGAACTTAAAGATTTAGAGATTTTGAAATTAGGACACCATGGTTCGAAAAATTCTATTACGAGCGATGAACTTTCTGCTCTATCACCACAAATAGCTGTAATATCCTGTGGATATCAAAATAGATATGGACATCCTGATGAAGCAATTGTAGACATGCTTTTGGAACATGAGAGCGAAATAGTGAGAACCGATATAATGGGAGACATATGCTTTAGCTTTAAGCATGATGAGATAGCAATCAAAACAAGAAAGTAAACGAGGATATTTTGGCTGATTTACTAGCAGCATATCTTATTGTTGGCGACGATGAACTGCGACAACAAAAAGCGCTCGAAAAACTAAAGTCATACATACCTGAAAAAGCTCAAGACTTTGACTTAAACCGTTTTGACGCTACAGAAGCTCTTGACATCGATGAGCTTAGTGCTTCTTTGAATGCCTTTCCTCTTATGGCTGACAAACGTCTAGTCATCATTGAGCACGGAGAGAAGCTCAGTAAAGAAATCCAAGAAGCGCTTATCGTATATCTTAAGAATCCTCTTGAAACAACAATACTTGCCTTAGCAAGTTTAAAGCTTGCAAAAAATACTAGATTGTATAAGGCCTTTCAAGCAATTAGCGCTTCTAGCATTGTCGAGCTGCAATCAAAGAAAGCCTGGCAAATGCCACAGTATGCGCAAAAACTAGCAGCATCCCTTTCGCTTACTTTAGATAGCTTTGCAGCTCAGGAGCTTGTTTCTCGCTTAGGTACTTCTACCATCTTAATTGAAAGTGAACTTAAAAAACTGCAATTGATGTATGGAGAAGGGCAAACGATAACGAAAAAAATAATAGAAGAGCAGGTAGCTCGCGTAGAAGAGGTAAAGCCCTGGGATTTTACGGCAGCTCTTTCCGAGAGAAATTTAATAAAAGCGCTTGATTTGTATCAGCAAATGAGAACACAGTCAGAACTTGTGCTCCTATCCATGTCGCTTTCCAGAATCCGAGAGCTTATGGTAGCTAAGGCCTTAGAACAAAGAGCTCAAGCTCACCGTCTTGCAGAAGTTCTTGGCATGCAAGCGTGGCAAATCAAAAATCACCAAGCTTGGCAGGCAAACTTTACTATGGAAGAGCTTACAGAAGCGCTCGTCTCGGCAGCCGACTGCGAGCAAAAATTGAAAAGCCAAGCCGACAAATCCTCAATCTTTTTGGATTGGCTGCTTAATGTTTTGCGTGAAGCGTAATAAAGGCAAGCTCTGCTTTAGATAAAAATCGAAATTCCAGCTTAGTAGAACCTAGTCCCTTACTTAAATAAAGCAGGGATTTTCGATATGTTCCATCTTTAAGCGCGTCCATTTCATACAAACCTGCTGAAAAAGTCGGAAAGAGGCCTTGGTTAGGTGCATAAAGTGCGCCTATTAAAGGAGCTTGTACTTGTCCTCCATGAGCATGGCCCGAAAGCGTTAGGTCAATTCCTTCTTCAGCATATGCCTTGATTTGTTCAGGACGATGGGAGAGTAAGATAAGTGTTTTTGCTCCCTTTGCACGAGCTTCTTCAACAACACGATGGAGTTGTAATCGCCACTGGTCTTCGTCAAGACCATACGGATCTTCGATTCCTAACATGAACAGACCGGAATCGCTTAGCTTAATTGCTTTGTTGTCGATACAGTGTAAACCCAAATTTTCCATGTCGGCTAAGGTGTTGCTTGCATTTGTGCTTCCGTCAGCTAAAGGTGTTTTATCATGGTTTCCTGTCACCCAAAAAACTGGAGCAATACGAGCGAGTTCTTTATAGATTTGAAGACCTTTGCCTATATGAGGGTTTCTTTTATCATACAAATCTCCCGTGATAACAATGATGTCGGGATTAGCGTCATGGATTGCTTGGCTGAGCAATGATTGAAAGCTCGACTCTTTTTCAAAAGCTAAATCTTGAGGATCCTTAAAGAAAAATTCATTATGTAAGTCGCTGATGTGTGCAATCTTTAATCCATCTTGGTCTTGCGGTAAATTTTCTAGAGCAATATGGATGTCTTTGATTTCGAATTCTTTTGTATCCTTATAGGCACGATGAGCGATTGCAAAGCTCAAGATAAACGCAGCGGTAAAACCGAGATATTTCAAAGCTTTATTTTTCATAGGATTCCTTTAGAAAAAAATCCGATAGCAAGAACTATCGGATTTTAAGTACTTTGTTTCATAAATCCCACTGCAAGGTGAGCAAGTTGTAAAGCTTAATTTAAGCTTCGATTGAATTAACGAGCTTTTGTACTCCAGATTTACGATTTGCAGCCTGATTTTTATGAATAGCGCCCTTAGAAACAGCCTTATCTAAAAGACGGCATGCCTTAGTAGCAGCTTCTTGTGCAGCTTCTTTGTTGCCTTCTTCTGCAGCAAGTCTTGCTTGACGGATAACTGTCTTTAATTCTGAACGTACCGCACGGTTTCTCATGCGAGCTTTTTCATTCGTTAAAATACGCTTCTTTTGACTTTTAATGTTTGCCACGTGAACTTACTCCTTGTACTAAAAAATCTATACCGTTGTCATGTGCAGTGGGGTCTGCTGACTAACTGTTGAACTATACCAAATAAAAGCCATAAGCAGCAAGATGCTGCAAGATGAGATTCCAAGAAAATATATATTTGTCATAATTCGAGCGATTATAGGAACTTAAGGTGAATAGAGAGGATTTTGGATTATTACATTTTGATGTCACTCTTCTTTTTACTTTTCAATACCGCCTCTCATGTCATATCATAATAAAACCGAATAAACATTGCATAAACGAAGTTGGAAAACGGTTCATTATAGATGGCAGTTAGAACAAGAAATCTTTCTCACGTATATTCGGTTGACGGTTTACGTGTTTTAGCTCTCTTGGGCGTTATATTTTTTCATATGTCTACCACAACAATGCCAGGAGGCTTTTTTGGCGTTGTTATATTCTTCGTTCTCGCCGGTTTTTTTACTTCAAGAAATATGGTTTTAGAGCAATCCGATGGATCGTTCCCGCCCTTAATTCCGTACTATAGAAAGAAATTTATCAGACTGTATTTGCCACTTTTAGCTGCAGTGGTAGCAGTAAATTTGTGGACCTTCTTCTTTCAGCCCAATATTTATGGACCTGGAATGGCAGCAACGCCAAGCGTGCTCTTAGGTTTTAATAATTTCTATCAGCTTTCAAGTGGCATGTCCTACTTTGAAATGCACGGTAATTTTCAGCCTTACACGCAAATGTGGGCACTTGCCATGGAAATCCAGTTTTATCTTATCTATCCCGTATTAATTCGAGTCCTAGCTTTTATCTTTAGAAATAAGGTCAATAGAGTATCAGCGATTCTTTGGCTTATATCGATAGCTTCTGCTATTTACATGGCGCTAAATTATGTGCCTGGCAGTGATCCAACCAATGTGTACTACTCGACACTTGCGCGCGCTCATGCCTTTACGATTGGAGGAGCGCTTGCCTTTTCAAGTGTTTTGTCGCTTGAAAAAATTTCTCTTGCAAAAGTAGGAAATGGAGACTTCAACGGTCCGCATGGAATTATCAAGCCACTGCAAGAGCGCGGCTTTTATCGGCTGGGGCCCACGCCTTTCAATTCACTTCTAGCACTCATACTGCTTATCGCACTCATTGTTCCTTATTTTACTGCTGCCTACCCCGATGATTTTGTTTTTCGAGGTGGGATGTTTTTATATGCTCTGCTGGTAGGCATCTTTGTAATCGTTATCTATCATGATGACTCGATTCTTACCCCCGTGCTTGCCAGTGCACCTATGAGGATTATCGCGAAGAGATCCTACTCTTATTTTATTTGGCAGTATCCAATAATGATTATGTTTACCGCCGGTCTAGCTCATTCAACGATCTCGCACGGAGTTTCTAATTTCTTGCAGCTCATACTGCTTATTGTTATTGGAGAAATCTCATACAGATTCCTCGAAAAGGGTCCAGCTAAAAGACCTTATTACAAGACACCAGAACTTGCGGCGGGCATCACTCCAATCTTAGGCTTTGCGACTGGTCTTATGCTTATACTAGCCATCGTATTTCCCGGTAAAGCAGTTACCAATGATGCTGAACTCGTTGGGCAAAGACTTGAAGAAATACAGGCAAATAGAGAAAGGCTTGAAAAAGAGCAAGCAGCAATCAAGCCGCCTCTTAGTGAGGAAACAAGCTTAGGGAACAGTCAAGCAGAAACGGGCGAGCCCACAGCTCATAAGGGCGATAAGGGAAGTTCAGAAGTTCCAGAAGAAGAGCTTACTCCAAGTGAGAGCGCTGAGGCCTCTAAGCCTGTTTTCGAGAACAAGCAAAATGCAAACAATGCAGATTCGAGCTACTCATACACAGATGATGAGCTTGCTACTTTGAGCAATCTAAAGGTAACGCTTATCGGGGACTCAGTTCTCGATATGTCTTCTGAAGACTTAGCTGGCTACTTACAACAAGCAGATATTGACGCAAAAATTTCAAGACAAATGAGCGAAGGGATCAAGATTTTAGAAGCGAAGGCACAAAACGGCGAGCTTGGCGATCTTATTGTGATAGCCCTTGGCACCAACGGCACCTTCAATTCCGCCCTACTTGATCAGGCGCTTGAGCTTTCAGGAAACAGGCCGCTTCTATTCGTCAATGTTGTTTCACCTGGCCAAGAAGAGCAACAGGTTAACAAGATGCTTTCGAACTTTGTTGAAGAGCATCAAGCAGATAATGTCTATCTTGTTGATTGGTATGGACAAGCTAAAACTCAAGCCGAGCTTTTCTACAACGATGCAACTCACCCAAAACCTCAGGGTGTGAAGCTCTATAACAAATTACTTATGGATAAAATTTTAGAAGTGCTCTAAGCCTCTCACAGAAAATATTTTTCGGTTATAGTAATACTTATGTCTACCACTAACGTTTCAAACATACGAAATTTTTCCATCATCGCTCATATCGATCATGGTAAATCAACCTTGGCCGATCGCATCTTAGAGGGAACGCAAACCGTTGCTTCAAGAGATATGCAAAGTCAAGTGCTTGATTCAATGGATATCGAGCGCGAGCGAGGCATTACGATTAAGTCTCAAGCTGTTCGCGTCATGTATCAGGCCGATGATGGAGAAATGTATCAATACAATTTAATCGATACGCCAGGACACGTCGATTTTACCTATGAGGTGTCCAGATCTTTAGCTGCCTGTGAAGGGGCGCTCTTAGTTGTTGATGCAACCCAAGGTGTCGAGGCACAAACCGTATCAAATGCCATTCTTGCCATGAATGCAAACTTAAATATTATTCCTGTGGTCAATAAAATCGACTTACCTTCGGCAGACCCCGAACGTGTGAAAGAAGAGATTGAAGAGGGCCTGGTTATACCTGCTGAAGATGCCGTCTTGGTTTCGGGGAAAACAGGTATAGGCGTACATGATTTACTTGAGGCTATTATCAGTCAAATCGATCCGCCACAAGGAAATGCTCAAGCTCCGCTTAAAGCCTTAATTTTTGACTCTTACTTTGATGCCTATCGTGGTGTGGTTGCGCTGATTCGTATCATAGATGGCTCCATCAAAAAGGGCGATAAAGTTTTGCTCATGGCTAACCAGCTTAGTTTTGAGGTTGAAGAAATAGGAGTAAGAAGGCCTGCTGAAACTCCACTTGAAAGTTTAGGTGTTGGAGAAGTTGGCTACTTAGTCACTGGCCTTAAAGACACTCAACTCGTGCGCGTTGGAGATACCATCACCCTTGCGAAAGGTGGAACAGAAGAGCCTTTAAGCGGATATAGAGAAGTAAAACCAATGGTGTTTACGGGTCTATATCCGATCGACACCAACCAATATCCTGACCTTCGAGATGCCCTTGATAAGCTCAAGCTCAATGACCCATCAATTGTCTATGAGCCTGAAACGTCTACGGCGCTTGGCTTTGGTTTTAGAGTAGGCTTTTTAGGCCTTTTGCACATGGAAGTCATTAAAGAGCGTCTTGAGCGTGAATTTGACCTTGATCTTTTGGCTACGGCACCTTCTGTTGAATATCATGCCTTTATACAAGGTTCTGATGAGGAAATCCATTTTACTTCTCCTCAAGATATGCCGGACCCAAGTAAGCTTCTTATCTTAGAAGAGCCCTACTTAAAGGTGAAAGTTATCGTTCCTCCAGACTTCGTGGGCGCTGTGATGGACTTGACGGTAGATCATCGCGGTACCTTCATTAATATGGAGTATCTCTCGAAAAATACAGTCGAAATGCATTGGGAAATGCCTTTAGGTGAATTGATTTTGGACTATTTTGATCAGTTAAAATCGCGCACCAAGGGCTATGCATCGCTGGATTATGAGTATTTAGGGTATCGAGAATCTCAGCTCGTCAAGTTAGATATTTTACTTGCTGGAAATCAAGTTGATGCACTGTCGTTTATTATCCATCGTGATAAGGCATATGCTCGAGGTCGTCAACTGACTGAAAAACTTAAAGAAATTATCCCTCGTCAACTCTTTGAAGTTCCAATCCAGGCATCGATAGGCGGCAAGGTTATTGCGCGCGAAACCGTAAAAGCAAAGCGCAAAGACGTGCTTGCTAAGTGCTACGGTGGAGATATTTCAAGAAAGCGCAAACTCCTTGAAAAGCAAAAAGCAGGAAAGAAGCGCATGAAGGCCATCGGAAATGTTGAGATACCTCAAGAGGCGTTCATGGCAATTCTTGAAGTCGACGAATAAGGCATGAACAAACAAGAATTATTCGAATATTTTGAAACTCCGCGCGTGCTTATGGCGCCAATGGCTGGTGTGAGCGATAAGGTGTATCGTTCAATCATGCTTGAACATGGCGCAGATTTAGCCTATACCGAAATGGTGTCTGCTACCGGTCTTATCTATGGCTCGAAGGCTACCCTAGAACTTCTTGACCCTTATAAAACAGAGGATAAACTTGCAGTTCAGCTCTTTGGGCGTGAGCCACATGTCATGGCACAAGCTGCAAGCATGGTCCAAGAATACCTGGGCGAAAAACTTGAGCTTATTGACATCAATATGGGTTGTCCGGTAACTAAGGTCGTGAAAAAAGGTGAAGGTTCAGCCTTACTATTAGATCCAGATCGAGCGCAACAAATCGTTTTGGCTATGTCAAACGAGGTCAGCGTTGCGATAAGCGCAAAGATTCGATCTGCTTATACAAAAGATAATCCTGTGTTTCTTGAAGTAGCACAGGCGCTTGAGGCTGCTGGCATAGCTGCGCTTGGCTTTCATGGCAGAAGTAGGGGGCAGGGTTATAGAGGATTAGCAAATCGAGCCTACCTCGATGAGCTTGTTAAACAAAGCACGGTGCCTATCATTGCATCAGGCGACGTGATGAGTGCATCAGATAGTCTTGACTATCTTTCCAGAGGAGCGAAAGCTGTTTTTGTTGCGCGTGGAAGTTATGGAAATCCATGGATATTTAAACAAACGAAAGAAGCGCTCCAAGGAAGGCAGCTTGAAAAACCTAGTCTTTATGAACGCATCGCTTGTGCTCGAGTCCATATGAGAAGGGCGCAAGAAGAGGGTCTAAACCCTGGACGTATGCGCAAAATTTCAGCCTGGTATCTCAAAGGTATGCCTGAGGCAAATATGTGGCGATCTAAAAGCATGAAGGCTGTATCTTTCGAGGACTTCGAAGGGATTTATAAGGAGCTCGAAGCAAAGCTGGAGGTTTATGCGCGGTGGAACTAGGCAAAGCGGTACATTCCTTATATATCCACATTCCTTTTTGTAAAAGACGCTGTTATTACTGCGATTTTCTAAGCTTTGCAGCTGTGGGTAGCCTTCGACAAAGCGCCTATATCGAAACAATCAAGGCACAGCTTATCGCACTCAAAGAAGCAGGCTTACTCCAATCAATCAAGACAGTCTACCTTGGGGGCGGAACTCCAAGTTATCTAGATGAAGCGCTCTTAGAAGAGTTGCTAGAAGCTATTGCTAACTGCGTGGACCTCTCTTTGCTAGAGGAATACACCCTTGAGGCAAACCCGGAATCTTTTGATGAAAGCCAAATGCACACATGTAAACGCATTGGCGTTAATCGGATTTCTTTAGGTGTGCAAAGTTTTATTGATGATGAATTGAAAACGATCGGCAGAATTCATGACAGCGCAGCTGCGAGGGCGTGCATGAAAATGCTAGACGATGAGTCCTTTAACTATTCAATTGATCTGATGTGCGGGCTTCCTTATCAAACACTCGAGAGTTTTTCAGAAAGTATATATAAAGCTCTTGACTTTAACTTAAAACATATAAGTATCTATCCGCTTACGATAGAGGCGGGAAGCGTCTTAGATGCCTTAATTCAAAAAAAGGTATTGAGCTATCCTGATGATGACTTTGAGGCAGATGCGCTCGAGCTTGCAAACAAGCTTTTATCTTCTTCTAACTTTGAGCGCTATGAAATAGCTTCTTATAGCCTGCCTGGTTTTGAATCTAAGCACAATAGTGCCTATTGGACAGGAGAATACTATATTGGTCTTGGCCTAGGATCGCATTCAATGCTTTCACCTGAAATCTTTAGGCGTTTTGCCCGTGCTTTGTCTTTGGATTTCGACGAGAGCCTTCTTAAAGATAGCGCACGCCTTCGTTCAAATTTTGTAGGTACTTTAGATGACTACCATGCTCATTCATCAAAAATAGAACTTGAATATTTAAGCGCACAAGAGGCTGTGTGTGAGGACTTGATGCTTAGTATGAGGAGGTCAGTTGGTATAAGTAGCGATGAATTTGATAAGCTCCTTGAAGGCCTTCCTCTTTTAAGACAAGATGCTTTGAGGGTTTTTGAGGAGGCTCAAAGACTAGGGCTTGTAAGCTTTACTGAAAATCGCTTCATGCCTACTGACAAGGCTTGGCTTTTAGGAAATGAATTGTTTGGACGTATTTGGGATTTAGCCGACAGAAATTAAATTTTGTACTAATATATATAGGTTCAGCACCTGAAAGGTATATACGTGGCAAAAGATTATTACTCCATACTTGGCGTTTCGCGTGATGCCGGCGCCGATGAAATTAAAAAAGCATTTAAGAAGAAAGCTCGCGAGCTTCATCCTGACGTAAACCAGGAGCCCGACGCCGAGGAGCGTTTTAAGGAAGTAAACGAGGCTTACGACGTCTTGTCTGATGATAATAAACGCGCGTACTATGACCGCTTTGGAACAATGGAAGGCGCAGGTCAAGGTGGCTATTCTGGCTATGTAGATATCAATGATATCTTTGGCGGCTTTGGTATGGATGATATCTTTTCGAGCTTCTTTGGTGGGGCGCGATCAGGCGCTTCAGCCATGAGAACTGAAGGTCGCGACATGACTATTGGTCTTGCCATAACGCTTGAAGAAGCGGCCTTAGGTGTTGAAAAAGATATTGCATATAATCGCCTTGCACCTTGTGATGTGTGTGAAGGTAGTGGTATCGAAGAAGGCGGAGAAGTTGTAAGTTGTCCGACCTGCCATGGTAGCGGACGTGTGGTTACCGTTCAAAATACCATCTTAGGACAAATGCAAACGCAAAGTACCTGCCCAGAGTGTCATGGCACAGGTCAGGTGATTTCTAATCCATGCCCAGAGTGTGAAGGACAGGGTAGGGTTCCTGAAAAAGAGCGAGTAACCATCAAGGTTCCTGCAGGTATTTATAATGGCCAGGCGCTCAAGGTGGGAGGTTTCGGAGAAGCGGGCATTCGCAACGCAGCTCCTGGAGACTTACTCGTTACGGTGCAAATTGAGCCACATGAATATTTTGAACGCCAACGTGACCACCTCTTCACCCGCGCCAAAATTTCTATAGCAAAGGCGGCTTTGGGTGGAACTATCACAGTCAATGGAATTATGCCTGATGAAGTCATTGAAGTCGAGGTTCCAGAAGGTGCTCAAGACGATCAAGTCGTAACGGTTAAAGGCTATGGTATGCCCGTTATGAGAAGTGACAAACGAGGCGACTTGCTCGTTCATTTAGATGTTGATGTTCCAACGAAACTAAGCAAGCGTCAGCGTGAGCTTTTAGAAGAACTTGCCGAAACCTTCAACGAGGATTACAAAGACACACGTTCTCCTTGGCAAAAAATAAAGGATGCATTTAACTAGTCGAAAACGAAATGAGGATATGTGCTGGTAAGCGTCCAAAATCTTGGGTGCAAAGTCAATCGTGTAGAAAGCGATGACTTTATCTATCAACTTGAATCGTTAGGTCACAGCATCGTTGACGCAGAACGTGCAGACGTGGTTATCGTAAATACCTGTTCGGTAACCCAAGAAGCCGATAAAAAAACAAGAAAGCTAATCAGGCAGCTTGCCTCATTACACCAGCATCCGCGCGTGTACGTCACAGGCTGTTCGGCGGTTTTGCATGAAGCTGAACTTAAGGCGCTTGGCGACAATGTGTATGTCGAGCTGTCCAAGGCAGAACTTATTCCGCACATTGATAAACTGCCTGAAATTGCCCCTGTATCTACCGCTCTTGCCAATGATGAAAAGGTCGAAAATAAAAGCTCAAGCATGGCATTTCGACGCTTAGGCATCAAAATTCAGGACGGCTGTGACAATAGGTGTAGCTATTGCATTATTTGGAAGGCACGGGGCGCTTCACGTTCCGTTGACGTCGTATCCATACTCTCTCGCATCAAACAAGCCGTAGCACGCGGTAGTAAAGAACTTGTTCTTACCGGAATAAATATTGGAGCTTTTTCAGGAAACTACGAGGGCAAAGACCTTGATTTAAGCGATTTAATCGAGCTTATCCTTGAGCAAACTGAGCTTGCTCGTTTGAGAATTTCATCAATTGAGCCCTTAGATGTACACGAGAAACTTATCCTAACGCTTGCGCGACACCACAAGAGAATTGCAAGCCACATCCACATGTCACTTCAATCAGGATCAGATGCGACTTTGCGTGAAATGGATCGTATATACACAAGCGAGCAATTTAGAGCGCGGGTAGAGGCTCTGCGCCATCATATCCCCAACATTGCGCTTTCAACAGATGTTATTGTTGGCTTTCCTGGTGAGAGCGATAAGGATTTTGAAGAGTCCTATGAATTTTGTAAGGAAATGGCTTTCTCGAAAATCCATGTATTTAAATATTCAAGGCGTGAAGGCACCGTTGCCGCAGATAGAAAAGACCAGCTTGACCCTAAAATAATTAATGAGCGATCTCTTAGAATGCGAGAACTCTCCGATACCATGCGAGCAAAGGATGGTCGCTCGCGCGTAGGTCAGCGTGAATTAGTCCTGCTTGAACATCATGGCATAGGGACGACGAGTTCGTATCATAAACTTAAACTTGCAGATATGAAAGGCCATCAAGTTGGTGATTTAGTTTTATGCGAATTTGATTTTTTTGATGAAGAAAAGCTTTGTATGATGGGGCATATACTGTAAATGATACCTCGCGTTTAGGCATTCGTTTATTTTTTTCAATGAAGGAAATGATAGCAAAGAGGAAAAGCACTCATAAGAAGGGATTTTCATTTGTCAACAACTGAGATACTCCTTACCATTCCATCTACTATTGACATGTCTCAAATCGTCGGTGTGCAAGACGTGGTCTTACGAGAAATTGAAAATCAATTTTCAGCTCATATTACGGTTCGCGGAAATCAAGTCCATATAAAAGGCGCTTCATACGAGGTACAAACGCTTACCTCCTTGTTTTCAGACATTATAAAAATGGTTGAAGGGGGAGAAAGCCCCACCGTTGACTATGTGCATCATGCAATAGAGCTTATTAATAATTCCGACTACACTCCCCATAACTTGCGCGACGACATTCTTCTTACCTATAGAGGTCGAGCAATTCGTCCTAAAACTGCAGGTCAAAAGGCGTACACCGATTCAATAAAGAACAATACGGTAACCTTTGGAATTGGTCCTGCGGGTACCGGTAAGACCTATCTTGCGATGGCAATGGCCGTTGGAGCATTAAAGCGCAAAGAAGTAGGCAGAATCGTGCTCACAAGACCGGTAGTAGAAGCAGGGGAATCCTTAGGTTTTCTTCCAGGAACTTTGCAAGAAAAAGTTGACCCTTACGTTCGCCCCTTATATGATGCGCTCTTTGACATGACCGACATGGAGAAGGGAAATGCGCTGATAGAAAGCGGAGTAATTGAGATTGCCCCTTTGGCATACATGCGCGGTCGTACCCTCAATGATTCCTTCGTGATTTTGGATGAAGCTCAAAACACCACCCCTGAACAAATGAAGATGTTTTTGACGCGTCTTGGTTTTAACTCAAAATTCGTAATTACAGGTGACATTACACAATTAGACTTACCGCATGGCGTTTCAGGACTCAAGACGATTTCTACCATTTTGGATGGAATTGAGGGCATTGCCTTTTGTGAACTTGGCGCAAGTGACGTGGTAAGACATTCTTTGGTAGCTAAAATTGTTGATGCTTATAAGGGCTATGAGCAGGCGAGCGAAACTAGGCGAGCCAAGCGAAGTTTTAGAAGGTCTCATGAAGGCGAGCAAGAAGAAGCGCAGGCCGCACCTACTGTGCCAAAAGAGGCTCACGAGGAGTCTCAAGACAAACGCCCCTTGTATGAACTATAAGAAAGTAACAGGTTAAAGCCTATGGAAATTTCAGTACTTAATAAAAGTGAACAAAGCCATATGAGCGAAGCGGAAATTGTAGACTTACTAAGCTTTGCCCTTTTGCAAGAAGATCAAAGCGAAGAAACTGAAGTTTCTGTCCTCTTGACTTCCGATGAAGAAGTTCACGAGCTTAATCGTGATTACCGAGGCATCGATGCTCCTACTGACGTTTTATCTTTTGCGCTTCGCGAACATTCCGATGAAGCCTTGGCATACGAGGATATTCCTGAGCTAGATGACAATAATTTAGGTGACATTATCTTGGCTATGCCGCTTGTCGAAGAGCAGGCCGCAGAATATGGTAATACGCCTCAAGAAGAGATGGCCTTTCTTTTAGTGCACGGCTTGTTACACTTGCTTGGCTATGATCATATTGAAGATGATGATGCCGAACGCATGCAAAAGCGAGAAAAGGAAATTTTAGCCCTCTTTGAAAGCAAGCAAGCCTAATGATGCCTCCTAAAAAACATCCATCCTTACAAAAGTCGTTTTATTACGCCTTTGAAGGTTTAAAGACGGCCTTTGTAATGGAGCGCAATTTCAAAGTCATGCTCGTCTTTGCACTGCTGGCAATCATTGCGGCCTTTATTTTGAAACTCTCGGCTTTGGCTTGGGCGCTTTTGCTTATAGTAATCGGCATGGTTTTGTCAGCTGAATTATTGAACACAGCGATTGAAACGACCGTCGATTTAGTGTCTCCTGAATACCATGAACTTGCAAAGCGGGCAAAAGATATAGCTGCAGCTGGTGTGGTTATCTTCGCCTTTATAAGCGTAATAGTTGGATTAATTATTTTTATCGATGCATTCTTGCAATGAGGTAGATGGCTATGATGGAAAGTAACCCTAAGTTCAAAAGCGGTTTTGTAAGTTTAGTTGGCCGACCAAATACTGGTAAATCTTCTTTAATTAATGCGCTTATGGGCAAAAAAGTTGCCATTACCTCTAACACAGCTCAAACGACTCGCCATCGTTTTCGAGCCATCTATGATGAGGATGAAGCGCAGATTATTTTTGTTGATACTCCTGGTTTACATAAACCTCATGATGTATTAGGAGACCAGCTTAATAAGTCGGCACTCAAAGCGCTTGAAGATACTGATGTGTGTGCCTTTTGCCTTGATGCCTCTATGGAATTCGGAAGAGGAGATGAGTGGGTTTTAAAGCATCTTGCAGGTATTGATGCATTTAAACTTCTAGTTATTACCAAGGCCGATCTTGTAGATGAAAGAATCATTCAATCCCAAATTGATAAGGCAAGCAATGCTTTGGAATTCGATTCGGTGTGCGTGGTTTCTGCCAAAGAGGAGCTTGGTATCGAAAGTTTAATTGATGTTTTAAAAGCTGCGCTTCCGCTAGGACCAAGATGGTTTCCTGAAGGAACTACGACCGATCAAGAGCCTGAAATATTAATAGCAGAATTTATTAGAGAGAAAATTCTCTACCTTACTAAAGACGAAGTCCCGCACTCGGTTGGCGTTGTGGTTGATGATATGTCTTACAGCTATAAAAAGAATCTCTCAAGCATTTCAGCCACGATTTTTGTCGAAAGAGACAGCCAAAAGGGAATTATTATCGGAAAACAAGGTTCGCTTATAAAGCAAATAGGCATACAAGCGCGCGAAGATCTTGAACACATGCTTGGCAATAAGGTGTTTTTAGACTTGCGCGTTAAGGTAAAAAAAGACTGGAGACGAGACGCGAGTCAAATACAGCGTTTTGGATACGGAGAAGGGCTTTAGTGATATGAGAAGTCTTGAGGAGTTTATGTCACTCTTTCCGGCTTATGACTTAAAGTCAGCTAAAGATGTGCGTTTTGCCTTGGCCCACAGCATCGATCAGACCAATTTAAACCCTTCTTTGGGTGAAGAATCTTTCTTTAAATGGATTGATAAAAATAAAGACCAAGGGTTTGCTAGCTTGTGTCTTCCTCAGTTTGTAGCTCCGCATGCGGTTAGTGAACTTCAAGGGAGCCCAACGAAAGTATGTACGACACTTGGTTTTCCTCACGGAAACCAGTCCATTCGATCACTTATTGCTCAAGCTCAAGAAATGATAGAACACGGCGTTGGTGAACTTGACATGCTTATGAATTATGGCCAGTTCAAAGAGGGAAAACACGCCTATGTTTTTGAAAGCGTAACCCGTGTATATCAAGCAAGTCTTGAAGCTTGGAAGGAAAAGTACGGTGAAGTTCGTTCAGAAGATGAGGAAGAGGAGAAGCTTGTTTTTAAAGTCATATTGGAAACCTCAGAATTAAGTGATGAACAAATTTGTGAGGCAAGTGACTTAGTTTCATCCATCGGCGTTGACTTTGTCAAAACTTCTTCTGGCTTTTCAAAGGGCGGAGCGAATCTGCACGATGTACAGTTAATGTTTTCTACGGTAGAGCCAGGTTGTCACATTAAGGCGTCGGGTGGAATACGAACACTTGAAGAGGCTTATGACTTTTTAGAAGCTGGTGCAAGTCGCCTGGGAACTTCGAAGGGCCTTGAAATTTTAGAACAATTCGATAAAACTTTTGGCTAGCATATCCATGGCATCCAAAAGCAGTCATGTAGCAGGGTTAATCTTAAGCGCTACCAAACTAAAAGAAACTGACCTTATCTTAACGATCCTCTCTGAAAGCGGAGAGCAAATTCGAGCAGTTGCGCACGGTGCGCGAAAACCAGGCTGTAAGTTCGGGGCACGAACTGAAGTCTTTACGCACGCGAAATTACTTATAAGAAAGGGAAGAAATCTCGACACCCTGCAAGAAATCCAAACGATTAACACCCGTGCCTGCCTTCGCACGGACATTCTTTTCAGCGCTCCTGCCTCGGTAATTGCCTCTTTCGCCCAAAAAATGTCATATCCCGATGCAAAAGAAGCAACATTGTTTGCCATGACGCAGGCTGCTTTGGATAGTCTTGAAAGTCTTCATCAAGCATTTTATGCAAACACACTTGATGAGCCTTCTCTTATAAATGCGACTCGTTTGCTGGTAAGTGCCTATATCTTTAAAATTTTTGCTCTCCACGGGTATATGCCGCAAACAAAGGTGTGCGTGTTGTGCGGGGAGAGCCTAAGCGATATTCTCAAACACAATGAGCACACAGACATTAAACTTAGCGCACACGCAGGTGGTTTTGTTTGTAAATCCTGTTCGCCAGGCGCCCATTCAGCCCATGTGGTACAGCAAAATTTGCACGAATGGCTGTACGCCTTGCTCTATTCAAGCTTTCAAGATATTTTGACCTTTGAAGTTGATACAAAACTTGCCGATACCTTACTGCTTGCAGCTTCTTGGTGGTCAGAAGAATACTTGGGCGAACGAGTCAAAGCGCTTGAATTTTTTATTGAGTTTTAGTTATTTTGTGTTTCGCGAGACTTAAACTTCAGAACAATAAAATCCTGCTATAGTTGAGTGTTGTATTTATTACCTTGTTCTTAGTCAATGGGATATCCTTGCACTCAGTTCAAGGCGGACACAAGAAAGTTGGTAGAAATGGCTATCACTAAAGAGCAAAAAGCTGCACTCATTAAAGAGTACGGTAAGTCTGAATCTGATTCAGGTTCTGCAGAAGTTCAAGTTGCAATTCTTTCGTATCGCATTAAAGAGTTAACTGAACACATGAAGAATCACAGAAAAGACTTCCATACCCGTCGTGGTCTTCTTAAGTTAGTAGGTCAACGTCGTCGTCTTTTAGGCTACATCAAGAATAAGGATATTGAACTTTATCGTGAGTTAATTGCGAAACTTGGTATTCGCGATAACGTATAAGCTTATAAGCACGTGTTATAAGATGATTGTGCAGACGGTCTTTTCTACTAAGGCCGTCTTTTTTTATGCGTGTTTTTACCGATTTTATAAAACATTGCCTTGGAGAAGTTTTATGTCCTTTTAAGGATTATAATTTTTTCTTGGTGTGAAAAACTACGGGTGCAAATGCGCGGGAGCATTTAAAACTCGTGACGCTGCTTACAAAGCAGGTCAAAGTATGCCGTATCACATGAGGTGATACGAAAAGTGAAAAGAGAAATATTTCATGGCAAAAGTTACAGAAACATTTGAGCTGTACGGAAAAACCTACACCCTAGAAACTGGTGAGCTTGCAAAGCAGGCAACTGGTGCGGTACTGGTAAAACAAGGTGATACCAGCATTTTAGTTACTGCTGTCGTATCAAATGAACGCAAAAACTACGATTTCTTTCCTCTAACCGTCGATTTTATTGAAAAAATGTATGCAGTTGGTCGCATTCCTGGCGGTTATTTAAAGCGCGAGGCTAAACCAAGCGATAAGGGCACCCTTACTGCTCGTATGATTGACCGTCCAATTCGCCCATCATTTCCTGAAGGTTTTAGAAACGAAGTGCACATCGTTGCAACTTCACTTGTGGTAGACCAAGAAAACCCTTATGACATCATCTCAATTATGGGTGCTTCTGCAGCCTTAGCGGTCGGCGGAGTTCCTTTTGACGGTCCACTTGCTGGTGTTCGTGTTGGTAGAAACATTGAAACCGGCGAATTTATGATTAATCCAAGTTATGAGGAGATGGCACTTTCTGACCTCGATCTTGAAATTGCTGGTTCTGCAGACTTCATTTCAATGGTTGAAGCTGGCGCTCAAGAAATCTCTGAAGAAGATATGCTTGCTGCCATGGAGTTCGGCCAAAAGGCTATCGGCGAATTTTGCGAGGCTCAAAAACGTTTCTTCGAAAAAGTAGATATTGAAATGAAATCATATCCACTTGATGAGCCTAATGAAGAAGTTCACAATCGCGTCTTTGCCTACTACGATGAAATGACCGAAGCGCTCTTTGATGCCGACAAACAAGCTCGTAGCGACAAGGTCGACGCACTTAAGGCTCGCATTCTAGAAGATTTTTCAGAAGAAGAAATTGAGCTGTATGAGCGCGAACTTCCTGTTGAACTGAAATTACTCGAGAAGAAAGCCATGCGCTCTATGATCATCAACACCGGACAGCGTGTTGATGGACGTAGCACGACCGAAATTCGCCCGGTAAGTGTAGTTGGTGACTACTTGCCGCTCGTTCATGGTTCAGGTCTTTTCACCCGTGGTCAAACCCAGGTCTTAGGCATTGCAACCCTTGGTATGTTAAACGAATGGCAGCGCCTTGATACCATCGAGCCAACAGAAGGCAAGCGCTACATGCACCAATATAACTTCCCACCTTACTCAACCGGTGAAGTTGGACGCATGGGAGCTCCAAAGCGTCGTGAAATTGGTCACGGAAATCTTGCAGAACGTGCGCTTTTGCCAGTGCTGCCAAGTGAAGAAGAATTCCCTTATGCAATCCGTGTTGTCTCAGAAGTTTTAGAGTCAAACGGCTCGTCTTCAATGGCTTCAGCTTGTGCTTCAACCTTGGCACTCATGGATGCTGGTGTTCCAATTAAGCGTCCTGTTTCAGGTATTGCCATGGGTCTTATCAAAGAAGGCGACCAGGCTACCATCCTCACCGATATTCAAGGTCTAGAGGATTTCTTAGGCGACATGGACTTTAAAGTTTGTGGTACGTCTAAGGGTATTACCGCACTTCAAATGGACAACAAGGCTAAGGGCCTTTCAACCGAAATTTTAGGAAAAGCCCTGCATCAGGCTAAAGAGGCACGCGCAAGCATTTTAGATACGATGCTAGCAGCAGTTCCTGAAGTTCGTTCAGAAACGAAGGAAAACGCTCCTCACATTATGACAATTTCAATTCCTGCCGATAAGATTCGTGAGGTTATTGGTTCAGGCGGTAAGGTTATCCGCGGTATCCAGGATGAAACTGGTGCTACGGTTGAAATCCAAGAGGACGGTACCGTCTACATCGCTTCAACCGATGATGGTGGCTTGAAGGCCAAGAAGATGATCGAAAACATCGTTAAGGAGCCTGAGGCTGGAGAAGAATATTACGGCCGTGTCGTAGGCATTCAAAACTTCGGCGCTTTTGTTGAATTACTCCCAGGTAAAGACGGACTTTTACACATTTCCCGCGTTGCTAATGGCCGCGTAAACAAGGTTGAAGACGTTTTGAACTTAGGTGATGAGGTTCACGTAAAGATTTTAGAAGTCGACGAAAAGGGAAAGATCTCCCTTGATCGTTTAGATAAACCAGACGCTCCACAGTCAAATGATAAAGGTCGTGCTGATAAGAAGTCACAAGACAAACATCCAGAACCACGTCGTAGATCTGCAGACACAAACAGCCGCCACCCACGTCGTCGTCACGAGGGTGATGAATAAAGCTTCTTTTTGATCTGCCTTTTACATTGTTTTTATGACCTCTCGAAAAGTTTTTCGGGAGGTCTTTTGATTATGGTTCAGACAATTAAGAGTGCGTTATGATTAGGGGAATAACAAATCTACATTCGAGATAAAGGTTGGCATATTTTGACCGAACAATTCTATCGCAAAACTATCCTTTCCAATGGTGTTACCGTTTTATCTGAGGCTATGCCAGGGGTGAAATCTGCAGCCCTTGGCGTTTGGATGCGCGTAGGTTCAAGGGATGAAGCAGCAAATGAGGCTGGTCTTTCTCATTTTTTAGAACATATGATGTTTAAGGGCACCGAAAAGCGCAGTGCCTTTGAAATTTCAGAAGCATTCGAGGCTATGGGTGCTGAATTTAACGCCTTTACGACCAAGGAAACTACCTGCTATTATGCACGTCTAGCTGGCCAAAAAATTGAGCTCGCACTTGATATCTTGTCCGACATGGTAATTCATTCAAGCTTTGACGAAGACGATATTGTGCTCGAAAGAGAAGTGGTCTTAGAAGAGATTGCTCGTGCTAACGATACCCCTGATGACCTTGTTTTTGAGATGTTTTCTGAAGCGCTTTTGCCCAAGCATCCCTTAGGCAAACCAGTGCTTGGAAGTAAGGACATCATTCAAAATGCAAACCATGAAATGGCCCGCGCTTATCACGCAAAACACTATACGAGTGAAAATACTGTAGTAGCGGCAGCCGGGGATGTTAACCACGACGAGCTCGTAGCGATGTGTGAGAAGTATTTTTCCGACATGCCTCAAGGTGAAAAACTTATTCGTCCAAAAACTGCCTTAGTGACCCCAAAATTAAAGGTTAGTACACAGAAGGACACCGAACAAACGCAGCTATGTTATGGCTTTTTGTCAATAGATAAAAATCATCCGCAGCGTTATGTAGGCGGCGTATTAGATGCCCTGTTAGGTGGCGGCATGAGTTCAAGGCTTTTCCAAGAAGTCAGAGAAAAACGAGGGCTTGTCTATAGTATCTCTTCGTTTACCCAAAGCTTTACTGACCTGGGTAAGTTTGTTGTTTATGCGGCTTCTCGCCCTGAAAATATTGATGAAATTATTAGCATTATTGATGCTGAGCTTGAAAAGATTTGCGAAAAACCTGCCTTGGACTCAGAGGTCAATCGAGTGATTGAATACATCATTGGTCTTTTGACGCTAAGGCTCGAATCAACAAGCTCACGCATGATGAAGCTTGGAGCTCAAGAAGTTTCAGGACTCGAACATATTTCTTATGAAGAGACACTAAGGCGCTATCGCGAGGTGAATGCCGAAAAAATCCTTGAATTCGCTCAAGAATTTTATACGCAAACGCCAAGCATCGCTTTGGTGGAACCAAAAGCTTAACAGAGAGGGAGCTTACGTATGATTAAGGTCGTAGTTTCAGGAGCTCACGGAAAAATGGGTCAAGAAACCTGTCGTGCTGTATTAGATGACAAGGATTTGGCCTTAGTTGGTGTCTTTGATCCAGGACATACGGGTGAGGACCTAGTTTTTGCCGATGATGTATTTAAAACCTCTGGAGATTTGAAAAAACTTATCGAAGAGAGTAAGCCCGATGTGTTAGTGGACTTTAGTACACCTGCGGTGGTGCTTGAAAATATAAAGCTCGCGCTTTCTTTAGGAGTGCATGCAGTTGTTGGAACAACTGGAGTTTCCAAAGATGATTTCCAAAAGGCCTATGAGGATGCATCCGATGGTAAGGCTCATCTTTTCGTTGCACCAAA
>JAUNLE010000019.1 GCA_030532415.1 Coriobacteriia bacterium
TCCTAGGGAAAGCTTAGAAATTGTGTATCAACCTTCCTGGGGAGAGCGTTTAGAGAAGGAAGATAAGGATACTGTACTTGAAGTACTTCAGGATACCTTGCAAAGTAAGCAAGAAGATGAGCTAATAAGAAGGCTTACCTTATTTGGACCTCAAAAAGACGACTTTATTTTTTTGTTAAATGGAAAAAATGCCCGAACTTATGGGTCACAAGGGCAGCAAAGATCGCTTACGCTTGCTCTAAAAATAGCTGAAGTAAAAGTTATTCAAGAATTCTATGGTTATAATCCCATATTGCTTTTAGATGATGTTATGAGTGAGCTTGATGATTTTAGACGTCATGAGCTCTTGGAATTTATATCAAGTGATATACAAACCATTATCACCACCACGCATCTATCATATTTTCCGGAATACATACTTAATAAAGCTAAAGTGATTGAGTTTTAAATGAACGAATATAAAGGCTCGCAACTAAGGTATTTATTTGAATCTGTTTTATCTTCAGCAAATTCATTAACAGCAAAAAGAAATAGTAATTTTAGTCACTTTATTAAGTGGGACAAAATTGGAGATGAAAAAACAAGGGCGCATACTGATGGAGTTTTTTATTTAGAAGAAAAAGATACTCGAACGCTCATCGTTTATACCGACACTCCTTTGTGGGCTGCAGAGTTTACGATGGATAAAAATATCTATATGACAAGAATTGCTTTTGAATTTGGTGATTCTTGGATTGATGAATTAAGGTTTAAGCCGTCATCAAGGGTCTCTAAAAAGAAACAATACGAAGCTCAACAAAAGAAAAAGGAAGAATATTCTTTAAATTCAGTTGAACTTAAAGAAACAGAACTCAATGAGATTTATTCTCTTATAAATTCCGTAGAAGACAAAAAGCTGAAAAACCAAATTTTTGAAACGATGGTGACATACTATAAGTGGCAAAAATTAGAAGGTTTAAGCGATTAATTTCCATTAAAAGTAATTTTTTGATAAAAAAATATCAATACAATCTAAAAATTCCTTAGAAAGTCTTACATAAGTCTGTAGATAGGTAAAAAGTCGTACTACACAAGTGCTTTTTACGCTAAAATAGATAAGTTAGATATTTTGGACTTACTTTAGGTGAGGAGGTTGTGTGACTACCAAAAATAAAGAACATTATGATGCTAAGGACATTCAGATTCTTGAAGGTTTAGAGGCGGTTCGCCATAGACCTGGTATGTACATTGGCTCAACCAGTGTAGCAGGTCTTCATCATTTAGTGTATGAGGTTGTCGACAACTCGGTAGATGAAGCGCTAGCGGGATATGCCAAAAAAATCGATGTAACTATTCATGCAGATAATTCCTGTACAGTTATCGATGATGGTCGTGGTATTCCGGTTGATATTGAAAAGAAAACTAAAAAATCCGCGCTCGAGGTTGTTTTAACCATTCTTCATGCGGGTGGAAAGTTTGGAGGCGGCGGATACAAGGTATCAGGTGGTCTTCACGGTGTAGGAATCTCAGTTGTTAATGCTTTGTCTGAAAAAATGACTGTTGAAGTTAAGCGTGATGGAAACATTCATTTTATTGAATTAGCCCGAGGTAAGGTTATAAAACCAATTGAGGTTATAGGTAAGACAAAGGCTACTGGTACTAAAGTTACTTTTTGGCCAGATCCTAAGATATTTGATACAACCGTTTTTAATCAAGAAACCTTAAAAAAACGTATGCAACAAATGGCGTTTTTAAATAAAGGTTTAAAAATTACTTTCAGAGATGAACGTCAGCTTGAGCCGCTTGAAGAAAGCTTCCAGTATGAGGGAGGTATTTCAGATTACGTTAAATACCTCAACGAAGGTAAAGAAATCTTAGCAGGTTTAAGTAAGCCTATTCACATTGAAGCTAAAACTGAAGGTATAGGCGAAATTGAAGTTGCATGCCAATGGAATAATGGTTACAACGAAACCGTTTATTCATTTGCAAACAATATTAATACCGTTGATGGTGGTATGCATCTTGAAGGATTTAGAACTGCACTTACCAAAACTCTTAACGAATATGCGCGAGCAAAGGGTATTTTAAAAGAAAAAGATCAAAATTTTTCAGGTGAAGATGTTCGTGAAGGTCTCACCGCTATTATTTCAGTTAAATTAACGAGCCCTCAATTTGAAGGACAAACAAAAACAAAACTTGGAAACTCTGAAATGAGAACCTTAGTAAATAAAGAGTTTTCAAAAGGACTAGCTGAATATTTAGAAGAACACCCAAATCCAGCTAAAGAAATTATTAAAAAAGCAAGTAATGCTGCAAAAGCACGAAACGCTGCGCGTAAAGCACGTGAGGCTACTCGTAAATCTGCCTTCGAAAGTACCTCTTTACCTGGTAAATTAGCTGATTGTTCAGTAAAAGATCCTGCAATGACAGAAATTTATATCGTAGAGGGTGATTCAGCTGGTGGTTCAGCAAAATCTGCTCGTGAGCGCTCATTCCAAGCAATTTTGCCACTTAGAGGAAAAATCCTTAATGTTGAACGTGCAGGTATTCACCGTTCTTTATCAGCAGAAACTATCCAAAACCTTATTACTGCTATAGGTACTGGTATAGGTGATGACTTTAATATCGAAAAAGCACGGTATCATAAAGTTATCATCATGACTGATGCAGATGTTGACGGTGCACATATTAGAATTCTTCTCCTTACCTTCTTCTATAGATTCATGAAACCAATGATTGATGCTGGCTACATTTATATTGCACAGCCTCCTCTTTATAGAATTTCAATTGGAAGAAAGCATCAATACATTTATAACGATGAGAAGTTAAAAGAGATCCTTGATGAAATACCTGAAGGAACCAAATACACCATCCAAAGATATAAAGGTTTGGGTGAAATGGATCCAGAACAACTGTGGGAAACTACTATGGATCCTCAAAATCGCACGCTCTTACAGGTAACAATTGAAGATGCTACTGAAGCTGATCGAGTTATTAGTCAACTTATGGGTTCTCAAGTGGACTATCGTCGCGACTTTATCCAAAGTCATGCTAAAAACGTACGTTTCTTAGATGTTTAGAGTTTTACATAAAAGGAGAATAAGTCGTGGCTGACGATCAAAATCAATTATTAGATATTCATGGAGGTCAACTCGAAGGAGTTGAGCTTAATCATGAGATGCGCACCTCATTTCTTGAATATTCTATGTCTGTTATTGTTGCGCGCGCCTTGCCTGATGTTCGAGATGGTTTAAAACCGGTACATAGGCGCATTTTATATGCGATGAATGAGTCGGGCATTACGCCAAGTAAACCTCATAAAAAGTCTGCTTGGACTGTTGGTGAAGTTATTGGTAAATATCACCCACATGGTGATACTGCCGTGTACGACACCATGGTTCGTCTTGCACAAGATTTTTCGATGCGCCTTCCTTTAGTCGATGGCCATGGAAACTTTGGTTCTATCGATGGTGACCCAGCAGCTGCTATGAGATATACCGAGTCACGTTTAACTAAAGGCGCAATGGAGCTTTTACGTGACTTAGATAAAGATACGGTTGACTGGCAAGCAAACTACGATGATTCATTACAAGAACCAACCGTTTTACCTGCAAGATTCCCTAATTTATTAGTGAATGGATCTTCAGGTATTGCTGTTGGTATGGCTACTAATATTCCACCACACAATCTTGGTGAAGTGGTAGATGGTCTTGTTGCTTTAATTGACAAGCCAGATATAACTACCGAAGAACTTATTAAATATATTCCAGGTCCTGATTTTCCAACCGGTGCCCAAATTATGGGAACGACTGGAATTAAAGATGCCTATACCACAGGTCGTGGTTCCATTACGATGCGTGCAAAAGCACATATCGAGCAAACTTCTACGGGAAAATCTCGAATTGTCTTTACTGAAATTCCTTATCAGGTCAACAAAGCAAAGATTCAAGAAAAAATTGCACAGCTTGTTGGTGAAAAGAAGCTTGAAGGCATTTCAGATATGCGCGATGAGTCAGACCGTAAGGGTATGCGTCTGGTTATCGATGTAAAACGTGATGCAATTCCACAGGTTGTCTTAAATAATCTCTACAAACACACGCAACTTCAATCAACCTTTGGTGTTATTAATCTAGCCCTCGTTGACGGTATTCCAAGATATTTAACCTTACAAGAAATGCTATTCCATTACCTTAAGCACCAGCGCGAGGTAATTACACGCAGAACAAAATATGAACTCAAAAAAGCTCAAGAACGTGCTCATATCTTGCAAGGTTTGATGATAGCGCTCAATAATATTGATGAAGTTATCAAAATCATTCGATCTTCTGCAGACGATAAAATTGCAAAAGCTCGCCTAATCGACCGTTTTGGTTTAACTGAAGCGCAAACCGATGCAATTTTAGAAATGAGACTTAGACGTCTAACTGGTCTTGAAAGAGAAAAAATTCAAGCCGAGTTAGAAGAGTTAGAAAAAAGAATTGCATACTATCAAGAGCTTTTAGCAAACCCACACCTCATTGATGGTGTTATTAAAGATGAAGTTTTAGAAATTAAAGAAAAGTTTGCTGATAAACGTCGCACCGAAATATCATTCGATGCAACTGAGATTAATGTAGAAGATCTTATTGCTGAAGAAGATATGGTAGTAACGCTTACAAAATCTGGTTATGTAAAACGTCTACCGGTAGCAACGTATAGACAACAAAAACGTGGTGGAAAAGGAAAGCAAGGTTTATCGCTTAAAGATAATGACTTTGTAGAAAACCTTTACGTGGCTTCAACCCACGACTTTATTTTCTTCTTCTCAACAAAAGGTAAGGTATATAGGATTAAAGTCCACGAGATTCCGGTAGGTTCTCGTCAAGCTCGTGGAACGGCAGTTCAAAATCTTATTCCACTTGATCCAGGTGAAAAAGTAGCGGCAGCAATTACGGGTCGCGATAAATCAGATGAAGACGAATCCCTCATTTTTGCTACCAAACAAGGTATGGTGAAAAAGACCAAGCTCTCTGAATATGCAAATTCCAGACGTGATGGAATCATTGCAATCAAACTTAAGGAATCAGATGAGCTTATTGCGGTTCGCCGGGTAGCCTTAGGCGACAAAATTATGCTTTTGTCGACTGGTGGAAAAGTAATAACCTGGGATGAATCTGAAGCTCGTCCAATGGGACGCGGAACGATGGGTGTAAAAGGTATTACCTTAAAAGAAGGCCAAGAAGTTCTGAGTCTTGAAATTGTACGCAATGAGAATGCATCACTTTTCGTTATTACCGACAAAGGATACGGTAAGCGAACCAAGCTTAGCGAGTATCCAGTACATAAACGCGGTGGTCAAGGTGTATTTACGATTGCGCTCACTGAGAAAAAGGGTGCGCTCGTAGGTATGAAGATAGTTGGACCACAACATGAATTGGTAATCATTTCAGAAGATGGCGTAGTTATTCGTGTCAAAGCTTCGGATGCACCACTGCTAGGTCGTTCGACCCAAGGTGTAAAGATTATGAATCTCAGTGAAAATGACCATGTAACAGCGCTTACCAGAATGGTTGCACGTAAAAAGAAGGCTCCAAAATCTTCACAACAACTTGAAGGTCAGGAATCCTTAGATTTAACAGAAGAAGTTCAGGATGAGTCAGTAGATTTAGGGGATAATCCAGATGAAACCCTAGCCGAAGACCTACTTTCGGACGACTATTCTGAAGAGGAATAATACGATTGATGACATCACTTGATGCTAAGACAAAGACCGGAGGCGCCCTGGGTGCTTCCGGTCTTATTCAATTTGACCTAGATGGTACGATTTTAGATACCTATGAACAAATCTTACTTTCCATGCGCTACACCATTAATGGGGTGTATGGTAAGAATTTTACTGACGACGAACTTATGTATATGGTCGGCGTTCCTATTAAGCAACAATTCGAGTATTTTGTACCTGAAGACCCTGAAAATGCGCTTAAAGTATATGTTGATTTTGAACGCAATAAATTAAATGTCGACGTAAAGCCATTTGAAGGTATAGAAGAAGCCTTACAAGAACTTAGAACACTCAATTATAAAATGGTGGTTGTTACCTCAAAACGCCACGTAGCAGCGGTTAATGATTTATCTAAAAATAATCTATTAGCCTATTTTGAAGAAGTAATTGGGGCTGATGATGTTTTAAGAGGAAAACCTGACCCGTATCCTGTTATTTACGCTGCCGATACACATGGATTTCCCTTGCAAAATGTTATTTATATAGGAGATAGTCCCTATGATATGCAGGCCGCCAAAAGTGCTGGTGTTTTTAAAATAGCAGTGGACTGGGGCATGTTTAGTGAAGAAACTTTAATGAGTTTTAATCCTGAAAGTTATATTCATTCGCCTCATGAAATTGTACCTGCAGTTAAGAGCTTAATTATTCCTCGGTAGGATTAGAGAAATCTTCCGGATTTACGCTTTCAATAAATTCATGAAAGTTTTTAATCTCCTCTTCCTCTTTATGTTTGTTCTTACCAAGTATATAGGGGAAGGAAGCTATATCCATTACATCCTCGTTAACAAAGATTGGCGCATTTCGTCGTATTGCGAGAGCTATAGAATCACTTGGTCGTGCATCGATAATAAATTCTTCACCATCATTTACAAAGTGAATGTCAGCATAAAAGGTGGATTCTTCAACCCTAGTAATACTAATGTGATCAATTTCTAAGGATAAAGCTTCCATCATCATGTCAATTAAATCATGGGTAAGAGGACGATCGCGTTTTATCCCTTCAATAGCCATACCAATTGACATAGCTTCATGAGGGCCGATCCAAATAGGGAGAACTCTCCCTGAACTTTTATGCTCTCCGAAAGGTCTAAGCATGATAAGTGAAGCAGCATTACTTGGATTTACTACCAGTGTTTCTATCGTTACGGGAATCATTGTGCCTCCTATCATCTGAGTGATAGCATATATATCATAACTGATGCTAAAATTATGTGGAATAAACGTGAACATATGGCATTGTTGCAAATTTGTAAGCCACTTCGAAGAATATTTGTTGACTTTAATCTTAAGGTTGTACTAGATTATCTAAGCGGCTTTTTTCGCTTTTGTGGGCCCATAGCTCAGTTGGCTAGAGCGCACGGCTGATAACCGTGAGGTCACTGGTTCGAATCCAGTTGGGCCCACCATTGAAAATTGCGAATAAATATGTAGTTTTGATAATGAGATACATCTTATGATAAACTACATTCCTGTTACTTGGGGGTTTAGCTCAGCTGGGAGAGCGCGGGCTTTGCAAGCCTGAGGTCAGGGGTTCGATCCCCCTAACCTCCACCATTTGATTTAACTATAGGCGTACTGATACATTGTCAGTACGCCTATTTTTTATTGAGAGGATTGAGCATGAAATGTCAATTTGTTCATTTTTGTGTGCACGTGTTAGATAGAGATGCCTCAATTAAATTTTATGAAGAAGCGCTTGGTATGAAGGTTTCAAGTGTCCTTGAACCTGAAGATAAGTCGTGGTCAAATACCTATATGAAGCGTGAAGATGACGATTTTGAAATTGAGCTTACCTGGAATAAAGGGCGCACTGAACCTTATGAAAATGGCGGAAAAGACCTTCATCTTGCGCTTATGGTTGAAGATTATGATGCCGCGCTTGAACATCATAAAAAAATGGGTGTAGTAGAAAAAGTTAATGAAGCTATGGGCATTTATTTTATTAACGACCCCGATGGTGTACGTATTGAGATTGTGCCTTCAAGACACTAAAAAATAACTTTGTTACAATCGGTTTACCTAATTATATAGTGATAGAGAGGTAACTATGGAACGCTGGCAATGTGTAGTTTGTGGCTATGTTTACGAAGGTGAACTACCTGATGATTTCATTTGCCCTGTGTGTGGCGCAGGTGCTGATCAATTCGAATTAATGAAATAAAGACAAAGCCAACAATTTAATATGAACTATATTGAAGCAATCCATATTCTCGGGCTTAAAGAAGGAGCCAGTAAAGAGGAGATTAAGGCTGCATATCGTGAACTTGCTCAAATTATGCATCCAGATCGCTTTGCTCAAAACGAACGACTCGCAAATAAAGCCTCAGAACAATTTAAATTAATAACCAAAGCTAAAGATTTATTATTGTCCGACAAAGCAAGTGGTGCTGCTACACATGCTCAAAGTGAAACAAAAAGCGACAATAAGGATTCTATTAATTCACTGCAAATACGCTATAACGCAGCAGAGACCGCTCGTCTTACGCTTCTATCTTATCTTGATGCGGAAAACGACCATATAAGAACGTATGGTTTGATGGCAGGAGCAGGAATTCTAGCCAGTTTTGGTGCACGTAGATTCCCATGGATTTTAGCTATTGCTTCTGTGTTAGCGGTAACTGGAATCGTAAATGTGATTCGCTCAGTAATGCAAAAACGAGATCTCGAAGAACAAATTCAAGCACTCGAAGATGAAAAAAGAAAAATAATGTTGGAACTTACTCAACAAAAGTAAGGATGACGTATGAGTCAAGAAATGCAGCATGAAAAAATTTCAAAAGCACTTGATAGTTTAACTTCCCAAACATTTGAAGAGAGTTTCAATCAATTGGCTGATACAAAAGAGCTTTGGCCCATGCTTGCCTTGGAAGATGAACAAGGAAATCGCGAACTTATCAGTTTTAGTGATGATGAAAAAGAAGAATGCCTCAAAGCAGCAAGAGCGTACCTGCAAATGCAGGGTGCGAAAGGTATTGGCAAAGTAGCTGCACCTGTTAGATATGCGATTGCCTATGATGCTGAAGTTCAAGATGAAGTAGATCAAAAACTCAAACCAGCGGTTATTGTAGAATTTGGAGAAAAAGGCAGTCTCCACGCATATTCAGGCTATTCTTTTTATAAGCACGGGAAAAAACCTGAAGATTTTTTATGGAGTGAGCCACAGGCTGCAGGTTTTGAAGACTTACTCTTATAGTAATATCCAGCATATAAAACATCGATATACAGAGATTTAAAAATCGGTTGAAGGAGACTGTTTACTTAGATGCGCCAAGAACATATTCGTAATATAGCAATTATTGCACACGTAGATCATGGTAAGACAACGATGGTTGATTCTTTGCTGAAGGCGGCGGGTGCGTTTAGAGAAAACCAAGAAGTTGCTGAGCGCGTTTTGGATTCAAATGATCAAGAGCGTGAACGCGGTATTACTATTTTGGCAAAAAACTTCTCCATCTCTTATAAAGGTGTAAAAATTAATGTAATCGATACTCCAGGACACGCAGACTTTGGTGGTGAAGTTGAACGTGTTTTAAAAATGGCTGATGGAGCTCTTTTAATCGTGGATGCCTTCGAAGGACCTATGCCTCAGACGCGTTTCGTCCTTCGTCATGCTCTTGAATTACAGCTTAAAATTATGGTTGTTATCAATAAAATTGATCGTCCAGGTGCTCGTCCAGATGAAGTTTTGGATGAAATTTTTGACCTCATGGTCGAACTGGATGCAAGCGACGACCAATTAGACTTCCCCGTTATCTATGCTTCAGGTGTTAATGCCTATGCACGCTACGAGGTTGACGATGACAATATGGATATGTATCCCTTACTTGATTCCATTATTAAAGAAATTCCTGCTCCAGACGTTGATCCTGATGGACCTGTTGCGCTGCAAGTTTGTACGGTTGACCATTCCAACTTTGTTGGCCGTATAGGAATTGGAAGACTTTTTTCCGGAACAATTAACTCAGGGGATAATATTTTAGTTATCAAGAATGATGGTTCTCGATATAATGCATCAATTCGTCAACTTTATACCTTTGAGTCTCTTGGTCGTGTGGAAGCACAAAGTGCAGGTGCAGGCGATATCGTAGCTGTTGTCGGTGTTGAAGATGCCGATATTGGTGATATGTTCACAAATAGTGATAACCCCGTAGAGCTCGATCCAATCAAAATTGAAAAACCAACCCTCTCAGTTGTATTTGAAGCATCAACCTCCCCACTTGTTGGCCGTGACGGCGATATTGTAGGTGCACGCCAGATTAAAGAGCGTCTCATGCGCGAGGCTGAAGCAAATATCACCATGCGCATTAAAGAGCTTGATGATAAAAGCGGTATTGAAGTTTCTGGCCGCGGTATTCTTCATCTTTCAGTACTTATGGAAACCATGCGTCGCGAGGGTTATGAATTTCAAGTTGGACGCCCACGTGTAATTTACCTGAAAGATGAACAAGGAAATCTTACTGAACCCTTAGAGCAAGCAGTAGTTGAAGTTCCACAACTTTATGCAGGTAAAGTAATAGAGGCGTTTGGAACTGCAGGCGGTGAGATGGTCGATATGTCTCAACGTGATGATCAAACACACATCGAATTTAAGATTCCAACTCGCGGATTAATGGGATTGCGTACGCGCGTCTTAAACGTATCTCATGGTGAAGCAAGTATGTTTCATAACTTTTCTGAATATGGCCCTTATCGAGGAGAATTTGGCGGGCGTCAAAACGGCGCGATGATTTCTATGTCAACTGAAAAATCGGTTGCCTACGCGCTTGATACGCTTCAACAAAGAGGAACATTGTTCATTGGCCCTGGCGAAGAGTGTTATGAAGGAATGATAGTAGGAGAGTCGAATCGCGATGGTGACCTTGTGGTAAACATTGCGAAATCTAAAAACCTTACTAATACGCGTGCTGCTGCTGCAGATAAGAGCATTATCTTAACTCCGCCTGTTCGTTTTACCTTAGAAGAGGCACTTGAGTATATAGATGATGATGAATTGGTAGAGATAACTCCACTTAATATACGTCTGCGCAAAAGACTTTTATCAGCACTTGAGCGTAAAAAGGCTAAAAATAAGTAATTGTATGTGCTTCCTTTGAAAAATTAAATATCCATAATACGCTGTCCTCTTTTACATAGTACAGACATATTTATTAGGTAACTTTTTACTATAAAGATAAGGTCAATGTATATGTTTAGCCGAGGATCTATGAGAAAAGCACCCCTAACCTTCTTGATTAGCATGCTATCTGTACTTGCGCTTATGGGCTTAAGTGCGTGTGGGCAGCAAACAGATCAAGCCGCCTCACACGACTCAGTGCTTGCAAGTATCAATGATGAAAATATTACTTCATCACAAATTGATCGAGAAGTTCTCGCAATTAAACGTGCGTATTCAATTCAAAATGACGACCAATGGAATGATTTCTTAGTAAATCAAAAGCTCAGTGATGAGGAGCTGCGTAAAAATATATTAAATGGCCTCGTAAACAGCACCTTAATTAAACAAGCCGCTGAAGATCAGAATATTATCGTAGAGGATGCCGATGTAGATCAAAGCATCACAGCACTTAAGTCCAATTATCCTGATGAAAATTCATGGGAAGAAGCCTTACATGCAAGCGGCTATACTGAAGAGTCTTATCGTGAGGCGGTTAAATCAACCTTAGTTGCACAACGCCTTCAAAAATCTCTAAGTGCCTCTATTGAATTAAAGCCAGAAGAATTTAGACAGTTCTGTGAGAATACGGCACCTAATTATTCAGGACGTAAATCATCACACATTCTTTTAGCAAATGATGATTTAGAGGGCGCAAAGCTTGTGCTTGATAAACTTAAAAACGGTGCAGATTTTGCAAGCCTTGCGGAGGAATATTCTAAAGATTTTGGTTCTGCTAAAGATGGTGGAAACGTTGGCTGGGATTTCATGAGCAGTTTTGTCCCCGAATATCAGCAAGCTTTAAATGAGCTAGATAAAGGGGAGATATCCGATATCGTTCAATCTCAGTATGGATACCATATTATTAAATGCACAGATACTTTCAATCTTGATAAGAGTAAAGATATTTCATTAGATGAAATTCCCCTTGATATTCAGGAAGTATTTAAGAACACCTTAATAGATATACTGAGCGCTCAAGAATTTAATTCCTACCTTAACACCTTAAAAGACCAAGCCGATATTACCTATTTTGATGAGAGTGTTAAGCCTGAAGAAGATAGTTCTCAAAAACAGTCTGAGGAGCTAGGCAACTAAAAGTTATCGTTGTCGATATCAGAGAAGTTTACTTCCTCACTCGAGGTATCTGAAATTTCATGAACGACCAAAATTTCGTTTCGATCAATAACTAAAAGATTCGCTGGATTATCCTTGTATACGGCGGTTGTTTCAGGTCCTTTTTCAGCAATTTCTTGGCTACCGTCTTCATAACGAAAAATTCGTTTGATAGGTTTTACGATGTGTTGTGAGTAGTCGACAGGGGTTTGTGTTCTCAAATTAAAACGAAGAGAAACATAACGTAGGCCCACTACCGTAATGATGCATAAGACAAAGGCAATCGTTTTAACGACATGAAATTCAATGAGCGTTACGTAGGTAATCGATCCAATTAAACCAGCAAGTGCGTATAGGTAGCCGGCTTTGAACATCACGGGCATGTCTCCCATGGATATGTCACGCAAAAAACCTCCGCCCGATCCAGTAATAAAACCTAAAACGATACAAGAAAGCGGGGAATAACCCAAGGCAATGCCTTTTTCGGCTCCAACAAATACAAAGAGTGCAACCGATATAATGTCGGCCCAAATCAAGGGTCGATCTATTACAACCATAATGGAGCGAAAAAAATAAACTACCAGGCCAGCGATAACACCGATAAGAATTGCAGTAGGAGTATCTAAAAAATATATAGAAGTGCTTGGCAGCAAAACATCTCTTATAATACCTCCGCCAAAACCAGTAATAACACTGATAACTAAGCAGCCTAAAATGTCTAGATCTCGGTCAAAAGCTACAGAGCCACCATACATACAACCAATAACAACAGCAAAATATTCCATAACAACAGGAATGTTAATTGTTGAGGTATTAGCGGGGGTACTTGTTACGATATTTGAAAGCGCGCCTTCAATTAAATCATAAGATTGTAACAATGTGCTCGGGTCTATTTGCCCTAGTAAAGAGATGAAAAACTCAAGCACAAAGCTGCCTTTCTGTTAAAATATACGCTTTCTTGATTGTCTAATAAAAAGAAGTCTAGTTCAAGGCGATAAATAAGCTATACTAACGGGCAGATCATTTCTTATGGAGAGCTGTCCGAGTGGCTGAAGGAGCACGATTGGAAATCGTGTAAGCGGTGTTGAGCCGTTTCTGGGGTTCAAATCCCCAGCTCTCCGCCATTATTTTTTATCATACTTTCACAATTAACGCAGGTAAGAGCATATAAATCAATAATACAACCATCGTATTTCTCAGAAAAACGTCAAAAATTATGGCAACGTTTGGCAAGGTAGACGACTTGCCCGATGTATCAAAGTTTTAACATGGCAATATTTGGCAACGCTCGAGCGAAAAATATTTCTAAATAACTTCTAGATTACACTTTACAATCTGAAACTATGATGTTACAATAGAATCATAAAGAAAGGGAAGTGCTAAAGAGAGGACAGGGACGATGGCAGGTTATGATGGTTGGTCGATGAGCAACAATGCTAGACAAGCTTATGTTGATGGTGAGATGCCATCAGCAAGTGGACCAAAAAGGCTATGTTAGCTGTTATCGATGATTACTTGTTCTTCGAAGATTTAGCCCCTCTAGTAGATTTCTCAAAAATGAAAAAGGCAGAAATCTTCGATAAGTACTTCGAATGGAAAAGTTGGCACCATACGAGCAGTCAATTTAATGTAACTCACTTCTACGGGCTAAATGAAGGAGCTCTAGAAGAAGATACAAGAGCACTCACGGCAGAAGAGCTTGAAGCACAAGCAGAAGCATCAAGAATCGAAGCTGAAAAGAAGAAGAAGGAAGAAGAAGATTACAAAAAGCTCGTAGAGGAGCGCGAAAGAAAAGAGAAGGAATTTGAGGAGAAGTACGGATTTAAGCACGACACTTTCGCAGCACTTAAACTTGTCCACCCTGAACTTTTCGAAAATGTACGAATCGCCAAAAAAAGCGGAAAGCCAGTATACACTTTCGTGTACCGCGGGACGGAATTTAATCTTCGTGAAGAAAGATTAGAGGATAGCACCGCATACGGATTTGATGCAATTAAGGAGTTAGGACTATAAATGACAGACGAACAAATACGACAAGCTCTCAATGAGCTTGTCACCGTCACAGAAGCTGCGAAAATAGCAGGAGTGACCCGCACTTCAATCGAGATGGCTATTTTACGAGGAAACATACAAGCCTACGAAATCATGAACGAGGACGGCACGATCCCATCGATAAAGCTTGTCACAAGGGACTCCGTGCAAGCTTACAAGGACAAGAGGGAGGGACGGTAATGACTGAAGATGAATTAAAGATGATAGAGAAGAACAGGATTGAGCTCACGGAGACACTAATTGAAGCTACCAACGACCTCCTCGAATTTGGCGATATCGGAGTTGCCGCCTACCTCAGAAATGGCGCTGCATTTGACTATATGCTTTCAGCGCAAGAGCCTATACCAGGTGTGGAGTACACCGAAGAAGAACTCCATAGGCTGACTGGTGAACCTCCTGTTGGTGAGGGGGTCGAAATTGAACCAATGAGAATAAGTGAGTTTATCGACCGTCTCCAGTACACAATTGCGATTCTCGGTACACCCTACAAGGGTCCGATAACAGACGAATGGGAGAAGTGGCGTGATGAGTACGACAAAGAGAAGGGTAGGTTGCCTTAAGGGCACCTACCCCATGCTATCCCTTCATTTGTCCGTTTTATCGTGAGCGCGCCCACTTTCCGGTATACAACAATAGCCGTAGAAAGGAATAAGACGGCTAGAGTTGCTAGTTTACTTTGTTTAAAAGCATCTCGCCCCAAGCGTCAGCAGTAAAAATAAAGCTACCTGAGTGGTACATCTCACCAGTTTTTGTATCGAAGTAATAAAGATGCTCTTTTATCGTTTGAAAGCCTTTTAGAAGCTCTCCTTTGCTTACGTAGTAAGTTTTATTTTGGTAGTGCTGCCACCCATCAGAGACGTTCTTGTAAGTGCCAGGTTCAGAAGGGTTAAACTTGCTTTTATTAGCAGGCTTTTGTTCGTTTGAATCTGTGGGGACTTTCCCCAAAAGCTGGGCTTTGAGTGCTGCCCATTTAAATCCGTCGAGGTAGTGCGCGGGGCAGTATTTGCCTGTTACGTCATAGTGACGGATAACATTTTCATCTGCTATTCCATGCTGTTTTTGGAGGTTTTGAACAAGCCAAGAAGCATTTTGAATCTCTTTGGCTGTATAGGCTCCTTTGGTGCAAACTTCAATTGAAATAGAGTTGTAATTCCTACAACGTGGGTGTTTGTAGCCTGTGCGACTGCCTACACTCCAAGCAGTATCTTCATCTCTTACTGACTGCCAAATAATGTCACCATCATCGATAAAATAGTGAGCGCTTGCACCTCTATAGGCACTCTTAAAATACTGCGTATTTGCATAAGCAGCTCCAGCAGCAGTTTGTGAGCCGTAGGTATAGTGAAGGACTATATATTCAATGTCGTGCCCTGATCTACCAATGTTTCTATTTCTTGTGGTTAGGTTTTGTTTTATCTGAGGCATACAGTCCACCTTAGTCAATCTTTTCAGTTATGCGGCTAATCTCAAGGTCTGTAGCGCCTTCTGCGTGGTTTTTTAACATATTAAGTTCTTCATCAGCCTGTATTGCATTAGCAGTAAAGCTATTGTTTTTCCACCATGCTAATATCGATGCAATAATAGTGAATACAGCTGCTATAAGCTGTTCAATTAAAGCATCATCAATCTGTAGTGGCTGTAGTCCTAAAATCGTAAGTACTTGGTTTATAAGCGCAAGCGCTAGAATAATTGTTCTTGCAAGGGTCCCTTTAGAAATTCCGTGCATAATTAACCTCCAATATGGCTTGTAAAGAGATAGGTAATAATAAGGGTCGTAAGCGTAGTTGCGACTACTGCAAGCAGCGTTGATACCATTTTTGAGGGTGCATTTGCTTTCTCTGATATTTCATCAAGTTTCTTAGACAACTCTTCATGCCGTCTTATAGAATCATTTCTTGAATTTGCAATCTCGTTTTTAATCGTGATAAGTTCTTTTTCGACGTTCACTAACTTTTCGCTCGTTTCACAAACAGTGTGTTCAATACGGTTTTTATGATCTTCCAAGTTGTCTTGGCGCGATTTTAAAAGCTCAATTTCTCCTGTATTTGATAGTTCAGGCATGCAAAATGTCACCCCCTTTAAGCGGTATAACTTGTTATTAAGTTAAAGTTGGTAGTTACTTAAAGCTCGTGTAAGCCTGTAGCATCGCTTAAGGCTGCTTGTGTGACCTGCTTGAATGCGCTACCGTTCCACACGTGCGCTGAATAGTCGTTTATTGCTCCTGCGGGGCTGGAAAGTTTGAAGGTGATAGCGTCAAAGTTTGGCGGCTTTGGGAATTTTATATAATCTGATAATGTTGATGTGTCACCGTCTTTTGGAGTGATTTGACCGTAAACTCCAAATACCGCTATGTTGTTTATGTCTGTTTCATAAATTGAAAAGTAAAATTCATTAGTGCTAAGCCAATAATTAAGACTTGGGACTTTTTCATAAATACCATTATTTTTTTTATGCATCACGAAAAAGCTAGCTCTTCTTAAATTATTTGGCTCCGCCGTTCCCTCAATAAAATTAAATCTTGTGTAATCCTTATATGATGATTTCCAGAAAACTGCTTGATTATAATTGATAGCCCTGAATCCGTATTTTACTGCTGGTTTTCCGTCATGTTTGAATTTTTCAAACCAGTAAAATTCAAACCAAGCATGCCTAATTGAGCTTACATATATTTTTATTGGGTCAAAATATCTAATTGCCACACTTACCCCTCCAATACCAGGTAAAGGGTATTAGCCTGCCCCGTGGTTGGTAGTGCGCTTACTACCTTGATGCTACTAATGCCCGTGCCTGTTACTTTCGTATTGATTTGAGACTGCAAGGCTTGTTTGTCCGCTGCAACGGCTGTTTTTGTTGCGTAAGGAGTAAGGTCTGGTGGTGATATCGTCACAGCACCAGTCATACCATTAACAGAAGTGACCGTGTTGACCTGTGCGCCTGCTTGAATGCCGTCAAGCTTCTTTTTATCTGCAGCGCTGATAAGTCCCGCGCTTGCTTGAGTCGCTACATTTGGTAATGGAACCGTTACAGCCCCCGTAAGACCGTTCACACTTGTTACGGTGTTTTTCTGCGCCCCCGTTTCAATGCCGTTGAGTTTGCCCTTATCTGTAGCACTCATAAGCCCACTCGCTGAAATGCTAGCGTCGGGTATGGTAATTGCCGTGCCCTCAATGCCGTTCACGCTGGTGACGTATGTGCCCTTAGGTTGTTTTCCCTTAAGTTCACCATCAACCCAATTAAACAGATTAGTAACCCTGGTTCTTACATATTCTTGTGTCGCATTGCCCTCAAGTGGTGCATAGCTTGCATCTGCATCCGCTTTTGTTAGCGGTATTCCCTCATCTAGCTGGGTAATCCTGTCCTGGAGCTCCTCAATAAATGCGTCTGCGCTGGATTCTTTAGCGCCTATAGCCGTATCGAACTCTTGTTCTTTAGCAGCCACAGCGCCCGCATAATCTTGTTTAGATTTGTTCAACGCTGCGGCTGAATTGGTGTTAAAGGTGTTAATAGCCCCTTGCGCTTGTGTGTTTAGCTGGTCAAAGGCTGATTCTCGCTCATTTTGAGCGCTATCCCAACTAGCTGATTTATTGGCAAGTGAATTATCGAACAGCTTCTCTTTAGCTTGAATGCGACTTTCTGCATCGGCGCCAATTCCTAATTTCCAGCTATCATAATCTGACTGTCTAGCCGTTTGCGCGCTTGTGTGCTCTTGCTGCATCTGGGCCGCTAGATTGTTACATTTGGTGTTGCATGATTTAACTTGAGCGTCAAAATCAGCTTGTCTTTGGTGTTCTGCAGCTTCAAATTCTGCTTCTGCATTACTTAAAATTTGACTAGCATTGTTCAATATAATGTTAGCCTGATCAGGTAGCCCAATGAAGTCTTTAAAGCTCTCAGACTCTTTAATATCCTGTATACTAGCTGGGCTTCCTTCACACCTTGCAACAATATTAACGGTCTCAGTTGTCCTGTCTCCGTCAAGTATTTGAACCGTAAATACTACATCTCCAGCCACTTCATTTGCTTTAGGAGGGATGATGCCTTGGAAGTGACCATCAACTAATGTAAGGGGGAAGATGTCTGAAACGTTATCAGGTCTTTTATAAGCAACCTGAGCATTTAGCCCTGTTAAGTCTTTTTTAGCTCCGTAATCTGTGAGATTAACCCAAAACTCACGACCATTAATATCGCCTTGTTTTAATATGATGTCTTCCGGATAAAAATTTCCTTGTGTATCAATAGTAATTTCAATTACTCGAAAGTCCATTAGCCGACTACCTCCCAGCCTTGAGGGTATGCGGAAGGTGAGTAAGTGTTAGCGTCTATGAGTGATTTATAGACGTGCCCTTCAAAACTCACCAAGTCGCCTGTGTTATAAGCATCATGCGCCCCTGTGGGCTGCACAAACTCAGGAACAGCCTCTCCAGCATTATTTGATGCAACGATAGTGAATCTTGTATAAAGCGCTGGAACTGCATCAGGAGTCCAGTCTGATTGTGATGTATGAGCTTGAACAACTCGATAAAGTTCGTTGTTATAAGAGAAGATATCGCCAACCTTATAACTCTTACCAGTCTCCCAAACATCAAAAGAGCTTATAAATTGTGATTGCTGTTCTTCAGTGAGTGTTTTGTACAATTGTTCAGATGCTGTTTTTAAACTTATTACATTTGCGTTTAGATCATCGTTATGTTCTTGAAGTTCGGTATTTTGCGCTTGAATGCTTGAGTTTTGTCTTAATAGCTCTTGTTTTTCTGTCTGGAGTTCCTCGATTTGCCTATCTTGAACAGGTCTTAAGCTTTCAATAAGTTCTAAAATGTCATCAATACCATTTGTTACTTTTTCTGGAAAATCAGACTTTGAAACTCTTACCCAACCTGAGCCTGATTGGTATTCAAGAATTTCCGTTTCGCTATTGTACATAAAAATAGTAGCCATTAAAAAATGCCCCCTGTTTTCTCGAATTTTGTGCTGAATTTTATGTCTAGTGGGTTTACGGACAGTTCTTTATCTTTTGAGTAGATAAGCTCACCATTTAGATAAATTTCTGCATCTAGCGCTATAGCGTGATAAAGTTGTTCAAGATTGCCTATAACATCGCTTATATTGTTATAAATTCCTGTGACGTTATCTGGTAAGATGCTCTTTTCAGGTAGTGGAATATACACTTTTACACTCCCTCATGTCTACTGTCGTTATATGGATTTAGAAGTAGCCCGTTTTCAAAGCGCAAGGCTGTATAATCAAAACCGTTTCTGGTTACAAAGTTTCCGTTTTCACTTCGTCCTATTTCTGTAGCCCCGTTTATTACCCAAACAGACCCTGTAAATCCATTGTTAGCGCCGTAAGAGTCACCTAATGAGCTGTACAAATGACCAGATAAATAAACGTTTGGGGCAACTATACGAACGCCATAGCCGCCGTGTCCTAAGTTACTAGTGACACCATAGCCCCATGCTCCAAAGTCGATATAACCGCCTTGCGGTCCTCTAACTTTTCCGCTGCTTACCGTGAGATTTCCTGCGTATAATGTCCCTGAAACTGATGAATTGTTAAGGTAAGCACTATTGCCCCTTAAATTGTTCAAGGTAATATCTCCAGTTTCTAAATTCCAATGTCCATTTCTTCCATTTATAGTCCCAGCGTTAATAACATCTGCTGTAATGCCAGCTCCTGTAATCGCGCTTCTATAATTAAATTCACCTAGGCTATTTTTTGAGTTTGCAACTCTAATTCCATCACCTGTAATTTGGACACATTGGGTAGCTTTGTTTTCATCTACAGCATTAAGTGCTTGCAATCCCTTTTGTCTGCTTGCTGTAATCCATGTACCTCCACTTTTAAACTCGCTGCTAATAGCGGCTAGGAGGTCATCTATGTACGATGCTTTAATCTTTCCATTAGCGTCATAAGCAAGTGACATCTCGTCGATTTGATTTTGTGCGCTTTTAACTGTTTTTAATACGTCTTGAACACTCTTTGATACGTTTCTAAAGCTAGACGATAGTGAGTCAACAATTGCACCAATCGTAACTTTGGTATTAGTCTGATCTAAATCATCGTGCTCTATTTTTACAGCTCGTCCAGTTAGCCTGAGCTCAGGAGTGATTTCAGTGTCAATAATGTCTATTTGGTCACCAAGAGATAGCTTAGTTTCGTTAAGAAGGTCTATGCCTACCTCATAAGATATTTTAGGCTTTGAGACGATATCAAGGTATTCTTTGGCGTGTTTAAGCAATATTGAAGGGTCCTCATCGTCTTCAAACTCAACAGTTCCCTCTAAAGGAAGCTTAACTCCATCTTGATTAACAATTCCAAACTGCTCAGTAGCTTCTGTGTTTTCGATATACATCTTGCCGTTGTTGACGCTCGAAAAATCAATACCTCTGGTGTCTGTTTCGCCCTCTTCGGCTTTTTTGCCTTTGCCAAATGCATAGAGCCTAGTGATGACCTGATCTGATTCAACAGTTCTTTTAACGCTCGTAAGGTTATGAGAATAGGTAAATCTCTGACCGTGGTAGTCACCTCTAGCAGCTCTTACATCAAGGTATCTCGCTCTAACTTTTTCATCAGTAACATCAATGCGCGTTTGAATTTCCCCACCAAAGGTTTTGAGAGTTTGCTGGAGCGCTTTAAACGCATCAATTCGATAGAAATTCTCATGCCCGCTACTATCTTGGGTAATTGCTCCAGGGGTCCATCTAGTGCCCTCACAGATTGCTACAATGGCATCTTGTAATGTATTTGGGCGCTTATCCAGAATTACTTTTGCACTGAGTTCATCGATGGAGTTAACAGCAAAATAAACATTGTTTACTGACCATTCATGAGTAGTATCAATATCTATAATCCTGTATTCATGCCAAATCCCGAATGAGTCTTTGAGCAGGGCATAATATCCCTTTTCATACAACTCTGTAGACTCAAACCTAAGGCTATCTTCACCATTGATTTCTTCAGTTCTCACACATGATAATAAGGTCCCTGCGCTATCACTGATTGAATCAATTTGAACATTAGAGTTGTGGTAAATCCAAAGTCTCACTATATCCACCGTTCTCTAAATCTAAGCACTCCTGTGCCATGTGAAAGCGTCCATGAATTAGTCCCAGGCTCTATATCGAAAAAATCGCTCTCAAGCGTTACAGGCTGAAAATAGCCATTAACTGTGACCTTTTCTTTGGTGAAATCAATGATGACTGTGTCGCTTTTTACCAAGTTTTGAACGATTCTGACAAACTTACCTGTACGTTCATTTAGTATTTGAAGCTCTGAACTAGTAGCCCCTGTGACTGTAAGAATCCCTCTTGTAGGTGCAGTTCCACGGTTTGTAAATTCACCAAGATTATTTTCTTCTCGCTCAATCACTGAATATGCAAAAGCTGAATCACAAATGAACTCCAGGTCAAATGATGCTGTATACCATAAATTTGAAAGCTCTGATTCGCCGGAAAATAGCCCCATATAGTATTTATCAGGCTCATCATCAAAAATAACTTGCACAGGTTCTCTATGAAAGAGAAGGGATGCAAGCTTCCTTCTTGTATGAAAGGTATATTCTCTTGGTGGCAAGGTAAGCCTCATGTGGACGGGGATTGTATAGGTGCCTAAGTGACCTTTGATAAGCTTGTCGCCATCACGCCCCGGAATTTGTGCGCTCACAACCTCAAGAGGTGCAATAAGTGACTTATCAGCCTTAACCTTTACTAGTCCAGATAGATTTATCCCATTAACTATCATGTTAAGCCGCCTATAGCTCTAGATCGTCTCTTGATTTCTGTTTGCATCTTTTCCATGAGTCTGTTGATGTCATAATCATTTGCAACTGACACGTTTATTGTTATGTTCTGAGTTACCTGTGATGCTTTAGCATCCTCAGGAGCTCTCATATTCATTGCTATAGCCTCAGCAAATGGCTGCATCCTCTTAGATGAAAGTGGTACAACAGCTTCAGGACCTGCCTCACCAAGACCAACAACACTTGGACCGTTAAATACTCCACCTTTTGCATACCAATCAACTGATATATGAGGTATAGAAGGTGGGTCAAGTGAGAATTTTCCTGTAATGGAGAAGTGTGGCAGCTTTATTTTTGGTAGTGTAATTGGCTTAGTTAAAACGCTTTTTACGGTATTCCAAGCATTTGTGATGGTTGACTTAGCAGTATTCATAACGTTTGTTACCGTTGATTTAATGTTATTAAATCCGTTCGTAACACCACTTTTGATTGAATTAATGGTGTTTGTAAACGTAGATTTAATACCATTCCAAACATTGGTAATAGTCGATTTAGCTGCATTCATTACATTGGTAATGGAAGATTTAATATTATTAAACCCGCTGCTTACACCACTTGAGATATTGCTTATAACAGCTGATACAACGCCTGTAATGGCATTCCATGCACTCGAAAACACGCCACCAAGAAAACCAGCAATTCCTCCAAGCACATTTGATATAACGCCTGCAGCTCCACTTACAATTGAAGTAACTGCGGACCAAACGCCTGAAACAATCTGCTTTATGCCTTCCCAAGCCATTGAAAAATCACCTGTGAGAAGACCAACTATAACTTTAATGACGCCGCCGATAACACTTGCAGCTGCCGAAATCACGCTTCCAATTGTGCTAAAGATAGTGCCAAGAGTGCTAAAT
>JAUNLE010000090.1:0-2649 GCA_030532415.1 Coriobacteriia bacterium
GTGCCAAATACTGGAATAGAATCGTTCTAAACACTGGAATTGCTGTTATAAGCAGCAAAAATAGCCTGTCAATACGCGATTGTTGAGCTCACATTGTAAACACCGGGTTATAATTAACACAGGAGCTCACGAAACAAACGGTTACATGATGACAGCATCTGCTTATAAAGTTTTAAGCGTGATTGCCATTACCCTTTTACTATGCTTATGAAGAAGAGCGCAAAAGCACTGCTTATACTCCTAGGAATCCTCGTAGCTTTGTATTTAGCAAGCAAAGCGCTCTTCCCTTTTCTTGAGATGCCCAAACCCACTGGTCAAAACACCGTAAAGACTGAAGTGGTTTATTTTCAGCATGAAACAAGCTACCCGCACATGGCAACAAGTGGGAAGCTTCGAGAAATTCCTGTTCAGGTATATTATCCTGAAGCGCTAGAAGAAGGAGCTCATCCCCTCTTCATCTTCTCCCACGGCTCTTTCGGCATCGCAAGTTCGAATGAAACGCTGTTTTACGAACTCGCTTCTCACGGCTATATTGTAATGTCGCTAAGCCACCCTTATCATTCCTTTTTCACCCGCTTGTCGTCGGGAAAAACCGTTTTGGTGGACAAGACTTTTTTCGCTGAAGTAGTCAGTTCTCCGGGCTCTAAAAATCCCAGCAAAACTTTAAGAGATTTAAATCGCTGGCTTGATCCAAGAATTGAAGACATGAATCTAATTTTAGATACGCTTATGGACGAAAAGCTTGATAACGCTTTTGAAGAATATATTAATACTGAAAAAATTACTCTGTCAGGTCACTCGCTTGGAGGATCTGCTGCGCTGGCCATAGGAAGGCAAAGACCTGAAGACATTTCATCTCTCGTTATCCTTGAAGCTCCCTTTGTAAAAGACATAGTTTCAATTGAAGCTGACTCCTATGTCTTTACAGAAAAGGACTATCCAAGGTCAGTCCTCCATATATATTCTGATGCGCTGTGGAATAAGATGGAGACGATTACGACCTACGGACAAAATGTAAAAATGATTCAAGCTATGGACTCTCGCTACCCCATTTATCACCTTGAAGGGGTAGGTCACCTGGGCCTTACTGATCTGTCTTTAAGCACGCCTTTGCTTACGAAGCTACTTGACGGCGGCTTACAAAAGAAAGAGCCTATAGATGCGCTCACCGAGCTCAACGAAGTAGTTTTAACTTTTTTAGAATAAACCTTGTTGCTGACAGCAAGAATAAGAACCTATTTAGAAAAAAGTCCGTTCTGGAATTATTTCTAAATAAAAAACAGCTTGAATCAAATGTACACAAGCCGTAACTTGAAGTAAGTAGGCATGTAATATTGAATCAATTTGTTAGCAATATTGACCATTTATGTGTATTTTAATCCAGCCACAGGGAATTCCTTATTTCTTATTGATTTTTTATCTAAAACTCTTTATCTTCTATTTCTATAAAATATATTTGAATATTAATCAGGTTTTATTGAACATATTTACAGGACTGCTAACTGGCTGGAAAAAGAGGGGTATGCAGCGGTTTTCAAGGTCTTATCCATGAGTTAGGGAGCATGGCATAAGACAATTGTGCCAATAGTTTAATTACTTATATGCTGCACGATAGTTATATGACAAGAACCTTAAAAAATATTTGGAACATTGCAACAAGTATCCTTGTGGTACTCGTAGTGCTTCTTGCACTTGCACTGGTTGGAGTACGCTTAGCTGGTATCCAGGTATTCACCGTTCTTTCAGGCTCAATGGAGCCTCAATACCCCGTTGGTTCACTAATTTACGTAAAACAAGTCGACTACAAACAACTTGAAGCAGGCGATGTAATTACCTTTTTGCTTGCTGAAGATCTTGTAGCAACCCATCGTATTGTCGAAGTGGTTCCTGATGAAAACGACCCTAATACCATGCTTTATCGCACAAAGGGTGACGCAAACGATACGGTGGATGGCAGTTTAGTCCACAACAAGAATGTGATTGGCTCCCCTATTTTTACCATACCGAAACTCGGTTATTTTGTTGACTATATCCAAAGACCCCCAGGCACATATGTGGCAATTGCAAGTGCTGCAATTCTATTAGCGCTAGTCCTGCTACCAGAGTTATTTTTTCGCTCAGAAAAAGATAGCAATACAAAGAAATCTGGGTACCAAGGAGCGCATTTTAGAAAAGATTGAGGATTATGCCGTAAGGCTACCTATATTTTATGCAAACAATGTAAGGGAGGATTTTTTGTATGAAAAAAGTAAGTAAAGTTCTACTTTTAAGTCTGTCTGCGGTATTGCTCGTAACAGCATCGGTGTTAGGAACTTTAGCCTATCTAACCGGTCAAGATGAAGTTGTCAACAGCTTCACCGTAGGTTCAGTAGCGATAAGCTTAGATGAAGCAAAAGTGGACGAAAAGGGTGCTGCTGATACTAACGCGGATCGCGTGAATGAGAACACCTATAAACTTATCCCTGGACATAAATATGACAAGGACCCAATTGTTCATGTAGCTGAGGGTAGTGAAGATTGCTACCTCTTTGTAAAGGTCGAAAATGGTATTAGTCAAATTGAAGGCGATCCAAAGGTAGCTAATCAAATAGCTGATAACAATTGGACTCCACTAAGCGAAGGCAGCAATATTTACGCATACGCCAATAA
>JAUNLE010000090.1:2659-2950 GCA_030532415.1 Coriobacteriia bacterium
ATTCGAAAACTTCACGATTGCAAATACCGTAACGAACGATACTTTGGCTGATTTTGCCAATGCAAACATTACTGTAACAGCCTATGCAATCCAAGCCGACGGATTTGAGGGCAAACCTGCCTTAGAAATTTGGAATGCTGCTAACTTCTCATAAGTCAGACAAGCCCAGGAGCGCAAGTTATAAGGGAGCAAGGTTCACAAGCTCCCTTTGGTATTACAAATAAATACATTAATTCTTAAAGAAATGAAAAGGGAGGACTCTAAGATGAAGAAGAAATCTGTAGCATTAAT
>JAUNLE010000020.1:0-5641 GCA_030532415.1 Coriobacteriia bacterium
TGATTTAAGCGACATAAGCGAGATGGCACATAAAGGACCTGAAGTTACCCTTATGGCATCAATCAGGCTTTTAGGTGCAAGTATTATTATTGCAACCATTTCATGGAAACTAGCCTTAGCGCTGGTCATCATAGCAGTGTTATTTACCTTTATTCTGTCGAAGCAAAACAAAAAAATGAAACGGATATTCTTGGATAACCGTGTAAAAATTTCTGGGATGAACAGTGTTTTGCAGGATTCTTTAGGCGGTATTCGAATCGTTAAGGCATTTGCAAATGAAATATTAGAACAGGCCAGATTTAAAAAGGCGAACAAAAATTACTACGAATCTCGTGAAGACACAAGCAAAGCCATGGCATCATACATGGCAACAACCGCAATTTATTTTGGTATGACACACGGGGCAATCATCGTTTTAGGTGGCTTTTTAGTAATTTTTGGAGATCTATCGGCAGCAGATTTAGCAATTTCTGCTCTCTATATTGGTACCTTTTCTTTTGCTATTGAAGCGATGATAAACCTTATGGAATCATTCCAAAAGGCAGGATCGGGTTTTAGGCGTTTTTTGGAAGTAATGGATATGGTTCCCTCGATTCAAGATATTCCAAATGCCCCTAAGCTCCACGTGAGTGAAGGTGCCATTGAATACAAGCACGTTAATTTTAGCTATGAACCCAATGAACCTATTATTAAAGATTTAAACTTACGCTTAGAAGCTGGTAAAACCCTTGCTTTAGTTGGCGAATCTGGCGGTGGTAAAACGACGATTTGCTCACTTCTTATGAGGTTTTATGAGGTGGATAGTGGCTCAATCCTTATTGATGGTCAAGATATCAAAACGGTAAGTCAAGAATCACTAAGATCAGCCATTGGTCTAGTCCAACAAGATGTCTATCTTTTCGATGGGACTATTTACGACAATATTGCGTATGGAAATATGGAGGCAAGTCACGAAGAGATAGTACTTGCTGCCAAAAAAGCAAATATTTCGTCTTTTATTGACTCACTCCCTGATGGCTATAATACGGTTGTAGGAGAGCGAGGGACTCGTCTTTCAGGAGGCCAAAAGCAGCGCATTGCTATCGCTCGTATTTTCTTAAAAGATCCTAAGATTTTAATTTTAGATGAGGCAACAAGTGCGCTTGATAATGAATCTGAACACTACGTTCAAGAATCCCTCAATGCACTTGCCCAAGGTAGGACAACACTTATTATTGCGCACCGTCTTTCAACTATTAAACATGCTGATGAAATTGCAACGATTGAGCAAGGCCGTGTAATTGAACGCGGCACTCATGACGAGCTTCTTGCAAAGGGTGGGACCTACGCGCAATACTATGAGATGCAATTTGCCCATCAGGAATTTTAAAATCCTAAGCATATGCATCTCATAGAACATACGGCCTCGTGAAGTACTAAAGGTCTTGCCTTACAAATTTCTAGTTCTGTTCTTGATAGTTTTGGTTTTCAGGTTTCGCCAAGACTTCCTGAATAACAGAATCCATCAGCTCGTAAGTAAGCGCGCCAGGAATATATCCTGCTATCGTTCCATCTTTATTGATGATATAGGTGGTTGGAAATGCCTGGACTTGGTATTGGAAGGCGCTCGCCCCCTCTTCATCCATCATAACGGGGAAGCTTAAATTGTTTTCATTCAAAAAGGCAATAACCTCTTCTTTTGACTCATCTATATTGTTTGGGTTTTTAGCTGACTTAGGATTTGCTACACCTAAGATAACAACCTCATCCTGGTTTTCATTGTAGTTTTCATACAACTTTTGAATGTCCGGCATTTCTTTTCGACAAGGAGGACACCAGGTAGCCCAGAAATTCAAGAATACAACCTTGCCCTTATAATTTGCTAAACTATGGAGCTTTCCCGTTTGGTCAGGATACATAAGTTGAGGAGCACGTGGATTAGTAGTTTGGGTTTCAGTCTCTGCTTCTGTTGAATTTGCAGCGCTATCAGAGCTTGTTGCCGACTTATCAGGTGTAGTTTCATTAGAGCTTGCAGGAGCTTCTTTGTTTGGATTTTTTGATTGAGCAAGTTCATTTTGCTGTTCTTGGAATTCTGAGCTTAAGAGAGAGTCTGCACCATTGAATTTAGAGATTGGTGAGGTGATGTTATTAAACCAACCAGTAAGCATAGAAATACCTAAGATGATTAATATTCCAGCTAAGATCTTCGTGCTTATCTGTAAGAGGTTTGCATGATTTTTAAGCCAATTTAAAGCACGGGTAGAAAAGAGTCCTAAAAGGATAAATGGAATAATAAAACCTAAGGTGTAAATTCCAATTAATGTAAAGGCACCAGCTGATGTAGCAGCGTTAGCGCTCATTAACAAAATGGTAGAAAGCGCCGGTCCCACACAGGGGGTCCATGCGAAGCTGAATAAAAATCCCATTACCAGTGCAACAAGTGGGTTGACACTCTTAAATTGAGGCATCTTTATTCTTCTTTCCTGTTGAGCCTCAACAGGCTTATCAGGCCAAAGCATAAATACGCCAAATAAGATGATGATAACAGCTGAAATTCTGCTCAAGATTGTTCTGTGAGATATTAAGGCCTGACCTAATGCGCTAAAGGTTAGTCCTAATAAGAAGAAGGCAGCAGAGATTCCTATAACAAAAAATATGGTGTGCAGCGCTACGCGTGATTTGGTATAGCTTACCTCACCGTCGTCTCCCACCTTTTTAGAGCCACCGGCAAGATAGCCTAAATAGAGGGGGATAACTGGCAAAATACAGGGTGAGAAAAAAGATAAGGTACCACTTAAAAACACTAATAACAGACTTATGTTCGAAGAGATTAAACTGGATATCATAACTATAAGATCCTCAACTTTTCTGTTTGGGAAACGTTCATTTTGTAAAGGGTATTGACCCTGTCTTACTCCCATATAGTATAGAAGTAATTTTAAAAACACTTACAAGCTGCGTTCAGACGCAGTTGTCTTCGAATATATATCCGAAAGGTTGTTCATGCTTTCAGAACGTATGCTCAGCACCATTATTGAAGGACTCGGAAATAAATACTTTCATATAAATCCTACGAATCGCACACAGCTACCAGAACCAAAGCCCAAGAGAGACTACATGCTCTATATGCACATTCCATTTTGTGAAGTATTGTGTCCTTACTGCTCATTTAATCGTTTTAAGTTTTCTGAAGATTTAGCTCGCACTTATTTCGAATCTTTAAGAAAAGAAATGGATATGCTTAAAGCTTTAGAATACGACTTCAAAGAAGTGTATGTAGGTGGCGGTACGCCGACAGTTTTAATGGATGAATTAGAGAGAACGGTTGCACACGCTCGCGAACTATTTCCATCTATTAAAGATGTTTCATCGGAAACCAATCCAAATCATCTCGTTCCTGAATACCTTGAACCACTGTCCAAAATTGTTCAGCGATTAAGCGTGGGCGTTCAAAGTTTTAATGATGATTTACTCAAAAAAATGGACCGATATTATAAATATGGTTCAGCCGAGTTAACGCTTAAACGAGTGCAAGATGTAGCGGGTATGTTTAAGAGCCTTAACGTCGATATGATTTTTAACTTCCCGGGTCAAACTGAAGAAATAATTCAACATGATATTGATATGGTGAAAGCTTCGGGAGCTAACCAAACGACCTTTTATCCTCTTATGGTTTCTCCTGTATCGCGTCGTTCGATTCAAAAGAATTTAGGGGACGTCGACTACAAACATGAAGCTAAGTTCTACCACATGATTTATGATGGTTTTTGTGGCGGAGAAAACCCAGAGTTTGTTCCAAGCTCTGCTTATACTTTTTCACGTGAGACCGACACCATGATTGATGAATACGTTGTCAATTATGATGAATATCCTGCGATTGGATCGGGTGGTATTTCGTATCTCGATGGCTCCTTATTTGTGAACTCGTTTTCGCTTCGTGACTATACGAAACGCATTAATGAGGGGCATATGTCGGTTATGGGTGAAACTATCTTCCCAAAACGCGATAAAATGCGCTATCGCTTCATGATGGAACTTTTCGGACTAAAACTCGATAAAAAGAAATGGTTTGAAACCTTTGGTACCACGGTTGCAAGAGGCTTGCCTGCAGAATATAGCTTTATGAAATTAAATGGAGCTTTTGAGCGTGACGATGATGAAATGCTTACCTTAACTCGTCATGGTCGTTATTTGATGGTGGTCATGATGCGTGAATTCTTTATTGGGGTAAACTCTTTGCGTGACGAGGCAAGAGCAGCTTTGCCTGGAGATGAGCATAAACTTGTGTTTGGTGATAATGTTGATGAAATTTCACCAATAGGTGAAGCAGGAGCAATCTTTGACAGACAGTAATAAGGTACAAGATCATATCGATTCTTCAGAGTTAAATTCATTAGACTTAGACGATGAGCCTTCACTAGAGTCTCGTGCGCTTGCTGATTCTTATGGGGTAAAGCTCGACAGCAAGGGTATGCCAATCAACGCATTTAACCTCTTTGAATTTGCAGGATCATTCGGTGATCTAGGTATTTTAATTCCGTTTATTGTTGGATATATCTCTATTGTTGGCCTGCATCCGCAAGGGGTTGTGCTTGCCTTTGCGCTCGCCTTAATTGGAACAGGAATTTACTATAAGACGCCGGTGCCGGTTCAGCCTATGAAAGCTATTGGTGGTGCAGCCATTGCAACACCAGGTCTGAGCGCAGGTGCGGTCTATGGGGCCAGCTTATTCACGGGAATTTTTTGGCTTATAGCAGGCCGCTTTAAGCAAATACAACGCATTAGAAATTTCGTTTCAAAACCAGTATTACGTGGAATTATGTTCGGATTGGGTTTTGTGTTAATCACCCAATCATTTACCTACATTAAAGATAACTACATCCTTGCCTTTATCGGTATTTTTATTATTTTTGCCTTAGTAACAAGCAAGAGAATTCCTGCAATGCTCGTCTTACTTATAGTTGGTGCAATTGCTGCAATAATATTGAATCAAGACTTGCTTTCTCAGATTATTTCGATTCGACCTAAGTTTACAATCCCGCAGTTTTCACTACCTGAAATTACGCTCAGTGACCTTGCTTATGGAACGGTAATCTTAGCGCTCCCTCAAATTCCTCTAACATTAGGAAATGCGGTTATTGCAATTGTTGAAGAAAACAATCGTTTATTTTCGTATCGCAAGATTGATGAAAGCCAAATTGCAACAAGTAAAGGAATAATAAACATACTTGCAGCAGCAATTGGCGGTGTTCCAATGTGTCATGGAGCGGGAGGAATGGCAGCACACATCCGATATGGTGCTCATACCGGAGGTGCCACGATTATTTTAGGACTAATATTGCTGGTCCTTGCGCTGTTCTTTTCAGACTCAATACTTATCCTAACCGAGCTTTTCCCCAAGGCATTTCTCGGAGTAATTCTGCTTTTTGCTGGTATTGAACTTGCAATGTCATCAAGGGATGTTCCCCGCGAAAAATCGCTGTTCTACCTCTTTTTAGTGACGGCAGCATTTTCAATTCTCAACGTTGCGCTCGGTTTTATTGTTGGCGTAATCCTACAAACACTTATACAAAAAGAGATACTGTACCTCTAAATTTGATAAGACACGGGGCTCAGCATTGAAACGTGGTCAACCCACTCTTCGGGTACCAGCAAGCGCACC
>JAUNLE010000020.1:5651-22109 GCA_030532415.1 Coriobacteriia bacterium
GGAACAATAACGATACCGTCTGCTTGTCCAAGTGCTTCAGGCGTTCGTCTGCTTAATGGTGTTGCCCAAAAGTCTCCCTCCGAGCTTTCCATTCTGTCAAGTTTTACACGCTGCCAAAATACCATCGAAGAAGAACCTTTAATTTCTTTGGTTAAGCGAGCATTAACACATAAGGTTAAGGTGTTGGATGCAGGTGAGAAGTAGGAGAGTACGCGGTGCAAGAACCAATGAAGAACAGTGTCGCATGAAATAGGTGGTCCAGGGATAACCAAGATAGGAGTATTATCAATCATGCCGCCCATGACTGGTCTTCCTGGCCCGTGGTTTACCCAATGGAATTTAATATCACCAAGCTTTTCAAGTGCGACTGGAGCGTAGTCCTCTGATCCTTTAGATGTTCCGGCATTTAAGATAACTAAATCATTTGAGGCGGCAGCTTCTTTGAGCATATCTTCAAGATTTTTTGTAATATCTCGAACTAAGGGATATACGCGCGGCTGTCCCTTGTGTTGTTTAATAAAAGCAGAAATTAATGCCGAATTTGACTCAATCGTTTCCCCACGTTTGGGAGTCACTCCGCTTGGCACTAATTCATTTCCCGTTGGAATTACTGCAACTTGAGGAAGTGCGTAAACTTCAACCTGAGTTACACCACCGGCGATTAAACATGACATACGTTCAGGAGTAACTTTTTTACCGGATGCTACGAGCAGTTCGCCTTCTTTGAAGTTAGAACCTTGGCTATTAAGGTGTTCACCTCTTCTTTCAGGTGCTCTGAAAATTGAAAATTTTGCATCCTTGTTATCTTTGAAGGGAGAAGATCCGTTGAAGTGCTCTACATGATTATCTTCAAAATCTAAATTCTCTAGTTTGATGACCGTGTCAAACTCATCGGGAACATCATCGCCTGTATCGGCAAGGCAAAAATCTTTATTGATCTTCCAGGTTTTAGTATCAGGCATACCATGTTTGAAATCATCAAAACGAACGGCAATACCATCGACAGAGCTGGTTTGACCGAGCGGATTCGTGAAGCGCGCATGGTAATCGCGGGCTAAAACTCGGTCAATTGCATCAGTCGTAGGAAGCATTTCAGATTTTACGTAGGGCTTCCAGGCATTTAGTATAAGATCCACAGCTTCTTGTGGTGTGTAATATTTGCTATCTTCAACACCGTGTTCAACACGCGCCATTATTTCCCCCAATTATTAATTTATCTGATGAAAGATAATATATCGCAAGAAAAGATAAAAGGGTAGGGTATTTACTTCTTAACTTGTTCTACTTTTAAGGAGATACAATGCAAGAAACAATACAAAAACCTGATGGTATGAAAATAAAAATGATTTGGGCTCAGGATAGATCAGCAGGTTTAGGCGATGGTAAGCGAATGTTGTGGCATGTGCCTGCAGACTTTAAACATTTCAAAGCCGAGACTCTTGGTTTTCCTGTTTTGATGGGCAAAAATTCTTTTAAGGCGCTTGGTTCTGCCTTGCCAGGAAGAGAAAATATTGTCATTACCCGTTCAGATGAAACCTTTGAGCATGCAAGACGTTATGCAAGCATTCAAGAGGCGCTTGATGTTTTGCACCGTGAAGGTAAGGATTTGGTATGGATTGTGGGTGGCGCATCAGTTTACCAGCAAATGATGGATGTAGCTGATGAATTGGTGATAAGCCACGTGGATTTAGATGTGAACGCCCCAGTAAAGGCACCTGTGATATCTGAAGATGTTTGGGAAATTGACCACGAGCACAGTGATAGTGAATATCGAGAGAAGTCGGGGGATGCTGCCTTTAAAGTTGTACACTACATTAGAAAAGATAAATAAAAGATAGATAACTATAGGTACAGAAAAAGGAGTTAGTATGGTTGAGCCAATCGTTGGGGTTATTATGGGGTCAAAATCGGATATGGAAGCCATGAAGGCCTGCACCTCCATGCTCGAAGAACTTGAAATTCCCTATGAATTAAAGGTTGCATCTGCGCATAGAAAACCTCTTGAAGTTCATGAATGGGCAAGCAGTGCGCACGAACGCGGACTTAAAGTGATTATTGCTGCTGCTGGTAAGGCTGCTCATCTTGGTGGTGTTGTTGCTGCATACACCCCACTTCCTGTGATTACCGTTCCTATGAAAACGTCCGATTTAGGTGGTCTTGATTCGCTCTTATCAATGGTGCAAATGCCTTCTGGTGTTCCTGTTGCCTGCGTTGCTATTAACGGTGGCAAAAATGCAGCACTTTTAGCACTTCAAATTTTAGGAGTTGGAGATAAGGCGTATCAGAAAAAGATGATTGACTACAAAGAAGCGATGGCACAGGCAGAATAGGAATTACCATCATGCAAAGACAAGTATTAGAAGATTTAATTAAAGATGCCATGCGTGCGCGCGACAAGGTTCGTCTTTCAATTTTGCGTCAGGTAAAAGAAGAGCTGAAGAAGATTGAAGTTGATGAACGTCGTGAACCAAGCGAGCAAGATATCGATCATGCTATTAAAAAGCTACTGAAGATTACAAACGAAACTCTTGACGGTTCAATTAAAGCAGGCACTAACGAAGAGCGCACCGCTCAGCTCCAAGAACAGGTTGAGATTCTTCAATCAATTATGCCAAAACAGCTTGAAGGCAGTGAACTTGAATCGCTTGTTGATAAAGTTTTAGAAGAGATGAATACCACCTCTAAGAAAGATATGGGCAAGATTATGGGAGAAATTTCTCAGCAAACTGGTGGTAACTTTGATAAACCTGCTGCAGCAAAATATCTTTCATCAAAGCTTTCTTAGGTACGAGAAGAACTGAGTACGGCGTTAAGAATTGCCCCAATAATAAGGCCAATGTTTATCAGCCAAAACCATAAAAGGGCGATAATAACACCGGCAAGCGTCCCGTAGACCGTATCAAAATTGCTTGAGAAACTAACATAGTACTGCAAGCCTTGACTAAAGATGAAAATCAAAAAGATTGCTAAAAGAGCGCCAGGGATAAATCTTTGGCGCTTTGTTTTTTTGTTCAGAAAATTAGAGGGAACCACAAGGTAGAGCAAGGCGATTAAGAGTGCTAAAAATAGGAGAATGGCAGGTAAACGAAGGAAGCTCACGACAGCTAGGAAGTTTTTAAGAAAAGGGAAATTAGAGACGAGATAGCCACTTACGTTTTCTCCCAAAATACCTAAAACCGAAAGAACGCCAATAAGCGCAATAAGTGCTAGGGTCAAGACGAACATCTTCAAGCGCATAAGAATAGTGCCTGGCGTTTCGTTTTTAAAAATTCCATCTATAACTCGGCCAAATCCAGCTAAATATTTCGTTGATGCCCAAAGCGCTGTGACAATAGCGATTATTAAGGTGAGCTGGGCGCCTCCAAAATTACTAAAACGTCTGAGTGGCTCCATAATCAAAGGCAAAGTTTCAGGAGGCAGCGAGCTTTGGAGTAAGGGCATGATAAATTCTAAAATTACTTCAGATAAACCTAGTAAATTTAAGATAGATAAACTTGCAAGCACGAGCGGGAAAAATGAAAGAATGGAATAATACGAAAGCATGGCTGCATCGTCGGTACCCTGTATTTCAATAAAAGTATTTGTCATTTTGCCTGGTAGGCTTTGGTAAAACGCTTCTTTATAGTGAGCGAATTTCTTCTTAATATCAATCATAAACGCTTATTTCATACAATAAATTTTTAGTATTGGTGCTTATACCCGAAGCGCTTTCTTACGAAAATATAGAGAGCAGGTGTGCGTAAACTTATTTAGTTATACATTAAGTGCAAATATAAAGTAATTTTTAAGGACTCTGAAATGAATCTTAAAAACATGTGTTTGAGCTGTGGCGGAGCTTTAAAAATAAGGTGACAAGATTTCTTTAAAATGATGCATTAAGGTAATATCTTTCTAGAGCGTTTGATGTAGGGTGCTTGTTTTTATAAGCACAACACTTCGAAGTTTGGAGAAATGTGGCAAATACAAATTTTCAACCTAGCACATCAGGTGGTAGTCACTTTAGCAATGGTAATAAGGGTGGCGCTCCAAAAAATAATAAAGCAAAAATCTTTTCTATCGTTGCAATAGTAGCTGCTGTTATCTTACTTGTTGTGGCAGGTGTTTTATTCTTTAACGATTGGCAATCTTCTCAACGTGCCGAACAGGCAACAGAAGATGCGCGTGAGGCGCTTATTACTCCTGAAGCAGAAACACCAACGGCAGAGGCTCCTCAAGAAGAAGCACCTGAAGAGCCAAAAACTGACACCGTTGATGCCAACGCTGGAATTCCAGTAGTTGACTGGGGCAAACTACAAGCAATTAACCCTGACATTGTTGGTTGGCTTCAAGTTCCAGGTACGAACATTAACTATCCAGTAGTTCAAGGTGCTGACAACGATCAGTACATTCGTACTACGATTCGTGGAGATCGCGCAGTTGAAGGTTCTATCTTTATGGATTACGCTTCATCACGCGGTATCGATGATCATCACACTATTCTTTATGGTCATAACATCAAAAATGGTTCGATGTTTCATGCGCTCGCGTCTTTTTCTGATAAAGACTTCTTTAACCAGCATCGTACCGCTTACTATGTAACTCCTGATAAGAACTATGTTTTAAATGCAGTTGCAGCATATGTTACTGATGGTTCTGACCTCACGGTTCGTGTGTTTGATTTTAATAGCGATAAAGATTTCCAAAAATACATGCAAGATCGTTTAGACCGTTCTGTTGTAGTTGCTGATGACGCTGATGCAACTAAGATGAACAAGCTCTTCGAGCTCGCAACCTGTTCATATCAACGCCAAGACGGCCGTACTATGGTTTTGTATGAGTTTGATTCAGAGGCAAATACCAACGCTAATGAAAACGGCATTCCAGTTAATGACAATGAAGGACAACTCGTTCCTCAACAAACTGCAAATGCTGCATAGCTTGTGCCTGAAGAATTAACAAATTAACGGTACAATTTAGGTCTACACATATGTGTAGACCTATTTTTTTCTTCAAGGAGATATATGAGGATGTTCGATCCTTCTGAGCTTATGCACAATGATGACAAGCTCCATGATGAATGCGGAGTTTTTGGAATATATGCACCAGGTAAAGACACATCTCGTCTTACCTATTTTGGTTTGCATGCCTTGCAACATCGCGGGCAGGAGTCGGCTGGCATTGCAGTTGGCGATGGCTGCACGGTAATGGTGCGAAAAGATTTAGGTCTTGTACAGCAAGTGTTTGCCGATGGTGATATTGCAGCACTTAAAGGAAATGTTGCTTTAGGGCACGTTCGCTATGGTACGAGTGGCGCTAAGGGTTGGGAGGCAGCTCAACCGCATCTTTCCACTATTGGAGATGAAATTATTGCACTAGCCCACAACGGAACGCTCGTTAACAGCGATGCTTTGCGCCGCGAACTTATTAATCTTGGTGTTCCCTTTCTATCAAATACCGACAGTGAAGTGGCAACTAAATTAATCGGTTACTTCACTCAGAAATCCAGCCACATTCGTGAAGGTATTCGTAAGACCATGGAACTTTTGCAGGGTGCGTATGCCATGGCGCTTATCAACAATACTTCACTGTATGCATTTAGAGATCCTTACGGTATTAGACCGCTTGTCATTGGAAAATTTCCTAACGATGAGGGGTGGATTGTAGCAAGCGAGACCTGTGCGCTTGATATCGTGGGAGCTGAATTTGTTCGCGATGTTAATCCAGGCGAAATTGTGAGAATGAATGATGAGGGCATGGTTGCAGAACAAGCCCTAGAGCCGCAAGCTCATTCTCTTTGTCTTTTTGAGCATGTTTATTTCGCGCGTCCCGATTCTTATTTAGAGGGCGACAGCGTGTATGAGGTTCGAGTTCGTATGGGTCAAGAGCTTGCTCGAGAATCCTTTATAGACGCCGACCTGGTTATTGGAGTGCCGGATTCGGGCGTTCCTTCTGCTATTGGTTTTTCGCATGAATCAAAGATTCCCTATGGTGAAGGTCTTTTGAAAAACCGCTACGTTGGAAGAACCTTTATCCAACCCTCTCAAGAGTTGCGTGAGCGCGGAGTTCGCTTGAAGCTCAATCCAATTAAAACATCCATACAAGGAAAACGTCTTATCGTTGTAGATGATTCCATTGTTAGGGGAACAACATCTCGCCAAATTGTTGCAATGCTGCGCGAGGCTGGCGCAAAAGAAGTACATATGCGCATTGTTTCTCCAGAGGTACGCTATCCTTGTTTTTATGGAATAGACACTGAAACCCAAGATCAATTAATTTCAGCTAATTTGCCAACGGAGAAAATTCGCGAACACATTGGAGCTGATAGCTTAGCATTTTTATCAATTCCTGGACTTAAAAGCTGTGTTTCACCAGGAGATTATTGTGATGCGTGTTTTAGTGGAGACTATCTAGTTGAAATTCCAGAAGAATTTTCTCGAGGTAAGTTTTTAGAAGGCTTTTCTCCCAATAATTTGGGAAAACATAAAAGTTTTCATGAGTCTGTTCAAGCTGCATATGCATCAGATAAAGTACCAGCTCATGTCTTATTAAGAGAAGCAGAATTACGTAAGTCAAAAGGAATTTAAATCTTTTCAAGACCACGAAGGAGAGCCGTGAAAGAGGAGATTAGTTACAAGGACGCAGGTGTCGACACCGCCGAGGGAGCGCGTGCGGTCGATAAAATTAAGGCGTCTGTCAAAGCTACCTATCGACCTGAGGTGCTAGGAGATTTAGGTGGTTTCGGAGGCTTGTTTTCGCTCGCCAAAGCAAAGGATATGGAAGATCCAATCCTCGTGAGTGGTACCGATGGAGTTGGCACCAAGCTTGAGCTTGCAAAACGTCTAAACAAGCATAATACCGTAGGCATTGATCTTGTAGCGATGTGTGCCAACGACATTTTAGTCAGCGGAGCAGAACCACTATTTTTCTTAGATTACATTGCAATCGGCAAGCTCGATGCTGAATTTGTGGCCCAAGTTGTCGCGGGAGTAGCTGAAGGCTGCATGCAAGCAGGCTGTTCGTTAATCGGCGGAGAGATGGCAGAACACCCCGGTGTAATGCAAGCTGACGACTATGATCTTTCTGGCTTTTGCGTCGGTCTTGTAGATAAGCCTAAGATGCTCGATACAAACAAGGTGCAAAATGGCGATCTTATCTTGGGACTTGCTTCTTCAGGACTTCATTCGAATGGTTTTTCTCTCGTAAGGCGAGCATACAGTGACACGCTTAGTGATGAGGAACTTCATACGCACTATGATGATCTTGACGGTAAAAGCATTGCCGAAGCGCTGTTAGCTCCTACAAGAATTTACGTGAAGCCAATTTTATCGGCGCTCAAGGCTGGTTTAGAGCTAAAGGCGCTCGCTCATATCACGGGCGGCGGTATAACAGAAAATCTTAATCGCTCACTTCCTAAGGGAAGCAATGCACAAGTCAAACGTGGTGCGTGGAAAATTCCAGGCATTATTCAGCGGGTTATTAATGCTGCTCACTTAAGTGAAGAAGAAGCTTACAAGACTTTCAACATGGGCATTGGCATGGCAATCATATGTGCTCCTGAAGATGCTTCTTCAATCAAGGAACATCTTGAAGCTGCAGGTGAAACGGTTTACGCAATAGGTGAAATTGTAGAAGGCAGCCAAGAGGTGGTATATCTCGATGATTAAGCTTGGCGTCTTAATTAGTGGCACGGGAAGCAATTTAATTGCAATTCAAGAAGCTATTGAAAGAGGGGAGCTTGATGCATCAATCGAGCTCGTCATTTCAAGTAGACCCAATGCAAAAGGTCTTACTCGTGCTCATGAACATGGTTTGAAAACCATGGCGCTCTCTAAGGAACTCTACGATTTAGGTGCGCAAGCAGCCGATGAAATTATTGCCTCACAAATGATGGAAGCAGGCGTTGATTTTATTGTTATGGCTGGTTACATGCGCAAGGTAACGCAGCCAATTTTGCAAGGATTTCCAAATCGCGTCATCAATATTCATCCAGCACTCTTACCTTCCTTTCAAGGAGCCCATGCAATTGAAGAGGCTTGGCTTAAGGGTGTAAAAGTGGCAGGCGTTAGCATTCATTTTGCAAATGAAGTCTACGATCAAGGGCCAATTATTGCACAACGCGCCTTTGATGTCCCTGAAGGTGTTACGCTAGAGGAGCTTGAAAGCCTTATTCATGAGGTAGAACACAAGCTGTACCCAGAAGTTTTACAAAAATTAGCAGAAGATAGAGTACGAATTATGCCCGATAATACGGTACGCATTTTAGATTAAGGAAAAAGGTATGCAAAAGCAAAAAATTTCTCGTGCACTCATTTCGGTAACTAATAAAGAGGGAATAGCAGATTTTGCCCGAGCCTTAAGCGAAGAATTTGGCGTTGAGATAATTTCAACGGGCGGAACTGCAAGAGTTTTAAGTGAAGCTGGAGTAGAAATTACCCCAATAGAGGAGCATACACATTTTCCTGAAATGATGGATGGTCGTGTAAAGACGCTTCATCCACTCGTACATGGTGGACTTCTCGCTCGCCGCGACCTTGAAGAGCATATGAAAGATGCCGAAGACAACAAGATTAAGATGATTGATTTAGTTGTCGTCAATCTTTATGAATTTGAAAAAACTGTAGCAAAAGAAGATGTGCTCTATGCCGATGCCATTGAAAATATTGACATCGGTGGACCTTCAATGTTAAGAAGTGCAGCTAAAAACCATGCTTTTGTAACGGTGGTAAGCAATCCAGACGATTACGAGAAAATTTTAGAAGAAATGCGTGAGCATGATGGCGCAACCACTTTTGAAACTCGCCAAAAACTTGCCTTAGAGGTATTTAGAACAACGTCAGCTTATGACAATGCTATTTATCAGTATTTATTTGAAACACTTCATATCGACGAAATCGAGAAAACTGAAGAGGGTTCAGAAGAATTTAAGGCTGCTGAAAAAGAGGCGCTGTTCCCCGATGACCTGCGTATTTTCTTAAAGAAGCAACAAGATTTACGTTACGGTGAAAATCCTCATCAAAGAGCAGCATTTTACAAGAGTGAGGATGCAAATCTTTTCAGTCTAGCAAATGCAGTTCAACACCAAGGCAAGGAGCTTTCGTACAACAATTACCTGGATGCAGACGCTGCGTGGGCTGCGGTAAGAGAAATTGATACTACGGCTTGTGTTATCGTAAAACACTTAAATCCCTGCGGAGCTGCTGACGGCAACGATGTTGTTGAGGCATATGAAAGAGCTTTTGAATCCGATCCAATCAGCGCCTTTGGTGGAATTATAGCCTTCAATCGCAGCGTTACAAAGGAAGTTGTCGACCGTATTGAGGAGCATAAGCACTTTGTCGAGGCGATTATCGCCCCTGAATATACTGAAGATGCGCTTGAGGCTCTTAAGAAGAAGAAAAATTGCCGAGTTCTCTCCACGCATGGAGGACTCAATCAAGGCTCAAGCTCACTTGAAATCAAAACCGTTGAAGGCGGCTTTTTAGTACAAGAGCATGATGAAGTAAGCGAAGATCCTGCTGAATTCCTTGTTGTAACCGAGCAAAAACCAACAGATAAACAGATGGACGATTTGCTCTTTGCATGGAAGGTATGCAAGTCCGTTAAATCAAATGCAATCTTGCTGGTAAAAGATCACGCAAATGTTGGTATGGGAGCAGGTCAGCCAAACCGAGTTAATTCTGCTCGTATTGCCATTAATCAGGCGGGAGAAAAAGCAGCCGGCAGCGTATGCGCATCAGACGCCTTCTTTCCGTTTACCGATAATATAGATGTCTTACATGAGGCAGGCATTAGTGCGATTATTCAGCCTGGTGGATCTATACGCGATGAAGAAGTAATTGCTGCTTGCGATAAGTATGGCATTGCCATGGTATTTACCAATCATCGCCACTTTAGACATTAAGGTTTTATATGCGTGAGAACTCTTCAAGCTCAATTTTTGGGTCTATGTATGATTTGGGAAAGGAGCTTGCAAAAGCGTCTGGTCCTATTTTAAAAACTTCGCTGAGCGCGGGTAACAAAATACGACGCGCTTCAGTTGAAGCCATTAAAGATATAAAAGCGGCCGATGCAAAAACGGTTAAGGATAATCTCATACCACTTGCGAGTGACTACGCAGAGAAAGCTCTTGCATTTACCAGCGAAAAGGCAAGTAAAGTTATTTCTGATGGTGTGAAAAAAGCGCAAGAGCGAGGTTTTAATCCCTTCTATCGTAGAACAAAGGATGAAAAAACAGGGGCCGAGGTTTATACCGAGGCCTATACGATTAATCCTGATGGCACAAAAAATTATGAAAGTCCATTAGTCGAAGATAAACCTCAATTAAAAGGCACTCAGGCAAAAATAGCTGGCTTGCTGTTAATTTTGCTGGGAGTGCCAATGCTTATTCTTCCTGGCCCAGGTTTACTCACGATTCTTGCAGGACTACAGCTTATAAGGCAGGCTTAATATGAGTGATGCTCAAAATATTTCTGAATTTAGCTTAGGTGAAGCTGTTCTAGAGCTTAGGTGGCGCCTTGCTTATGGAACATTGCTCTTAAAAAACCGACATCTTCGATCCTTACGAGCATTGGATTTACCTGATGGTCTGCTCTCTTGGGCTCATCAGCATATAGAATGGACCTTGCCTGAAGGATCGGCATATGATCCGATGGGTGTTTTGCGCTTGCGTATTGATGATGAATTTCATGCTCAAATGGACATAGTTGCGTATGAAGAACTTCAAGACACGAGCCTTGCATCCCTCATAAAACGAGTGGAAAAGCCAAATCCGCTGGCTCCTAAGACAATCAAAGCGGAACTGCTTTGGGCTTACGCCAATGATGAAGTCCTTATACCTGCCGAAAAAGACGAGGTACTTTCTGGTGCCAATAGTCTTGCAACCGATTTATTTAAAACCCTCAAGATGCCTTTGAGCTTCAAAAAAGCCATAGATTATGAGCTTTGTGACGAAGTGTTCTTAGTGTCGGATGAGTTTGGTTTTGTGAGTGCGTCCGATAAATCTGGAGCATTAAGCGAGCAGTTATCTGAACGTTGGGAGAAACTTATACGTTCAGCTCGAGAATAAATCAAGTTGTTCCTGTGTTTGTGATGTGTGCAAATGGCAGTTGATTCACATAGATTCTTATGGATATGTAGACAAGTAGACTAAGAAGGTCTTTAATGTAATTTGTTTTTACGCAGACTTCTGGTAATTCAGATAATTACCAGGACAATAGAAAGGAATTGTAGATGTCTTCGACTAGAAACAAATTCATAACTGGTCTTATGACCATGATGATAATTGCTTCATTTGGTGTTTTAAGTGCTTGTGGTGCACCACAAACTGACGAAGCACAGCAGGGAGCAGAAGCTCAAGCTGCTGCATATAAAGATGGTACCTATGAAGGTGTAGGTAAAGGCTTAAAGGGCGACATTCCAGTAAGCGTTACTGTTTCTGATGGTAAAATCACCGAAGTTAAAGTTGGCGAGAACAGCGAAACTCCTGAGAAAGCAGAATCAGTTATCGAGAGTCTTCCAGGTAAAATCGTTGAGGCTAACGGCACCGAGGGTGTAGATGTTGTTGAAGGTGCTACCATGACCTCACAAGGTGTTATAGACGGAGTTAATGCAGCTTTAGAGCAAGCAAAATAGTCTAAATTACATACTTCAGAGTAAGATTGTAACTGCCACTTGCTATTCTAGTAGGTGGCAGTTTTTTATTGCGAAAGGAGTCCTAAGTGGCTAAAGAAATGTTTTTATCTCCTGAAGAAATGAAAGCCTATGCTGAACTTCTTATATATAAGGGCATCAATATACAAAAAGGACAAGCATTGTATATTGTCTCTCCTGCAGAAGTTCTTGCATTTACTCGTGTACTCACACAAACAGCCTACGAGGCAGGCTCAGGACATGTAACCGTTTCTTTAGTAGACGATCAGTTGAAACGCTTAGAGTATCAGAACAATCCACTTGAGTATTTTGATAAAGCTCCAGCTTGGGAAGCACTTCGCAGTAACTCCCTCGCAAAAGAAGGGGCTGCATTTTTATTTCTCGATGGTGAAGATCCAAGCGTGTTTGAAGGCATTGATCCTAAAAAACCGGCGCTTGCGCTCAAACGTCGAAATGAAAGCTTTGCCGATTATCGACAAGCGGTTGATTTCGGCAAAACCCAGTGGCTTATTGCAGGTGTTGCAACAAAAGCTTGGGCAAAAGCCGTTTTCCCACAGTTAGATGAGGAAAGTGCTGTAGCTAAATTATGGGAAACTATTTTAAAGATAGCTCGAGCAGATGGAGAAAATCCTCAAAAAGCATGGGATGATCATCGCTTTAATCTTGAGAAGCATATGGCATTTTTAAATGAATGCCGTTTTGAAAAACTGCACTATACGAATTCCAAAGGCACCGATCTATACATACACTTGCCTGAAAAACATATATGGCAAGGCGGGGGTGCCGAAACTGTTGATGGAATTTACTTCTATCCAAACATGCCAACAGAAGAAGTCTTCACAACTCCTCATCGAAATGGTACTGAGGGCATTGTTTATTCAGCCTTACCGCTTGCTTATGGGGGAGAAGTCATTAGGGACTTTTGGTTCAAATTTGAAAAGGGTGCAGTCGTTGATTACGGAGCAGCAGAAGGAAAGGATGTCCTTGACCAGCTGCTTGCAACCGATGAAGGTGCAAAGTATCTAGGTGAAGTTGCGCTCGTTCCTAAAGACAGTCCTATTAGAGAAAGTAATCTTCTATTTTATTCAATCTTGTTTGATGAAAATGCATCATGTCATCTAGCATTAGGAATGGGATATGCGGATGCATATGAGGGCGGACTTGAGATGGAAAAAGCAGCTTTGCTTGAAGCCGGCGTCAATGACAGCGCAACTCATGTTGACTTTATGATAGGAACTGAAGATTTACATATTGATGGTATTACTTCAGATGGCAAGGTAATTACGATTTTTGAGAATGGAACTTGGGCGTAAGTATGGCAGATATAAGATTTGTATCCACAAAAGGCAGCGATGCTCATATCGACGAGATCAGCGGACTCGATATTTTTAAGACCTGTGGTGAAATTCGCTACAAGGTGTTTATTGAAGAACAAGGTTTTGAGGTTGAGTTTGATGATATTGATGCAAGCGCTTTGCACGTTTTGATGTTTCTAGATGGTAAGCCTATAGGAGCCGGGCGCATTTATAGTCATCCAACGATTGAAGATGCACAGCTTATTGGACGAGTAGTCTTAGCCAAAGAATATCGCGGACAAGGCCTAGGTTCAGTTCTTTTCAAGGGGTTAGAGGATTTTGCTGAAGGTCCCTGGATTTATCTGCATGCTCAAGAAAATAAAAAAGGTTTTTACGAAAAAATGGGCTATGAGTGGGACGGTGCAGAACCTGACTACGAGGAATTTATGAAACATATCTGGATGAAGAAAAAGCTAAAGTAGAAAGGCAGATCTCGATGATTCCAAATGAACACTGGTATGAAGAGTTAATGCAGGCTGTCAGAGTTATCAAATCTAAAACAGAGCTGGTACCGCAGATCGGTGTTATCTTGGGATCTGGTTTGGGATCTGTTGCTGATGCCTTAGAAGATGCAGTTCATATTCCCTACAGCGAAATCCCTCACATGCCCCAAAGCACTGCACCTGGTCATGCTGGTGAATTGGTAATTGGGAAGCTGCATGGAAAAGTGGTCGCCTTTCTCAAAGGACGCGTGCATTTGTATGAGGGGTATAGCCCTCAAGAAGTCGTCTTTGCAACACGTCTTTTGCATTTGTTGCAGGTCAAATCACTTATCATAACGAATGCAGCCGGCGGAATCAGAGAAGACTTGCACGGTCCTTCAGTCATGATTGCCGATGACCACATTAATTTTCAGGGACAAAATCCGCTTGTAGGGCAGAATATTGATGAATTAGGCGAGCGTTTTCCAGATATGCGCGAAACCTACAGCCTTCGACTTCGCGATATAGCCGATAAGGTTGTAAATGATCTAAAAAGCGAAATTCCAGTAGCCCACGGCGTATATATTTCTGTGTTAGGGCCAAGTTTTGAAACACCTGCAGAAATCCGTGCATTTCGAGCTTTGGGCGCTGATGCGGTTGGTATGTCAAGTGTACCTGAAGCCATAGCAGCACATCATATGGGTCTTGATGTCTTAATGCTTTCTACCATATCAAATGCTGCTGCTGGCTTAAGTGACGAGGTATTAAACGTCGAGCATACCTTAAATCAAGTCGCAAAGATTGCTCCCTTTGTACAAACTTTGATACAAGGTATTATTGCTGAACTTTAGTCGATATTCTGACTTAGTTCCTTATAGCTCTTATCAACCTCATACATAACTTTTTCAATGTCGATGGTCTTATACTCACCTTGTTGATAAAGGATTTTTCCGTCAACCATGGTAAGTTCGATATCAGCACCGTTCGCTGCGTATACGAGGTGACTTACGATGTCTGAATGCGGAGTCATCCAAGGCGTATCAAGATCAATCATGATAAGGTCGGCTCTCATGCCTGACTTTATTATTCCGCAGTCCTTGCGACCTTGGGCAAGAGCACCATTTCGAGTTGCAATACCTAGTGCTTGAGCAGGACTTACAACGGTTGAATCATGTTCAGCACCTTTATATATGCTTGCAAGCAAATATAAGTCTCGCATCATATTATGGGCATTGTTCGATGCAACGCCGTCAGTGCCAAGGCAAAGGTTTACATTTGAAGCGAGGAGTTTTTTCACCGGAGCAAAGCCGCTGCCCAGTTTCATGTTCGAAGCAGGGTTGAGCGCACACGATACCTGGTGTTTTCCTAATATTTCAATATCTTTATCGTCTAACCACACGCAGTGTGCTGCAGTACATTGTTGATCGAATACACCTAAAGATTCAAGATAGACCACAGGTGAGACACCGTGGCGTTCAATAGAGCCTTCGACTTCGGCCTTTGTTTCAGAAAGGTGGAGGTGAATTGCAGCATCGTATTTTTGAGCTTCTGCTACCACACGCTCAATCATGCTTTGTGGTGTGGTGTATTCACCATGAATGCAAAATTCAGCACGGATTCGACCGTCTCCTTGTGCGTGAACTTCTTTAAAAAGCCAATCATTAACTTCTTTAACGGGCAAGGTATCATAATCTTTTTCAACGATGGTCATGGTGCCGCCGTCACAAATGTTGATTTTTATGCCACTTTCTTGGACTGATTTAATACGGGCTTTGGTATGAAAATACATATCAGAAAACGACACAATACCGAATCGAAGCATTTCAGCTATAGCCAGATGATTTGCCCAGTACAAGTGCTCTTCGGTCATTTGATTTTCAATGGGCCAAATAGCCTCTTCAAGCCAGCGTTGAAGCGGAAGTCCCTCTCCAAGGCCGCGCACTAAGGTCATAGCTGCATGAGCATGTGTGTTATAAAAACCTGGAGACAAAAGCTTATTTTTACCGTCAATAATTTGAGTTTGTGCTGGTATTTCGAGCTCTCCGTGCGCGCCAAGGTCTTTTATGTAGGCATCCTCAACTAAAATATCTTGATGTTCAATGAGTTCAAAAGATTCATTTAAGTAAGAAATGTCATTAAAAAGTATTGCCAACGCACTCAGCTCCATCCTGTATGCTAGTAGATGTAAATTCTATTCTAACGCATAGAGGTCTTATGAAAATACTACATATTACGGCTCAAAAACCTGATAGCACAGGTAGTGGAATTTATTTAAAAGAAACAGTAGCTGCCTTTAGTCGATTGAATGAAGAACAGGCAGTTATAGCTGGCATTAATCATGATGATCAAAACTTTTTTGAAGAGGATATTGCATTTTTCCCCGTTGTTTTTGAGACTGAGGCTTTAGATTTCCCTGTTGTAGGTATGTCCGATGTGATGCCTTATCGTGCAACTCGCTATCGTGATGTCACCGATGAAATGGCCGAAAAATTCAAACAAGCCTTTAGAGCGACCTTTCGATCTGCCCTTCAAGCTTTTACTCCCGATTTAATTATTTGTCACCATCTTTATCTGATGTGTTCTACGCTTATACATGAATTTAGAAGCTTACAAGAAACGAATCCTGAACTTCTCAATACAAAATTTCTAGCTCTATCGCATTCAACCGATTTGCGACAATTTAAGCAAATAGATTTAGAGCATGACTTTATTTACGAGGGGATTAATAAGCTTGACGGCGTTTTAGCCCTGCATGAAGAACAAAAAGCAGAGATCCATGCAAGTTTTGATTATCCCTTGGAGCAAATATTTGTTGTAGGCACAGGCTTTAATGAGGAATTATTCTATCCCGACCTCAAAAGGCATAGTCAAAATGAAAACATTGCTTGTTATGCAGGAAAAATTTGGCGAAAAAAAGGCGTCAGTTCGCTTATCAAGGCATGGGAGAAACTCGATCAGGGTTTGGCAAACAAAAAACTTTATCTAGCCGGTGGCTATTCTGACCAAGCTGAATACGAAGGAATTGTTTCGGAAGCCCAAGGCGTTAATGATCT
>JAUNLE010000021.1 GCA_030532415.1 Coriobacteriia bacterium
AGTTGGACGATGAAGTTCTTGGAGATCGCAATTTTATTCGAGCTGAACTAAACAAGGTAGCTCAAGCGCTCTTGAATGTCGTTATCGCTGATGATCAAGGCACTCAAAAGACCGTTGGTGACCTTGCAAATACTGCATATTTAACCTTCCTAAAAGGTGATGAAGTTCAACCACAGTGGGTTGTGGATACCTTACAGACCTATCGAGAAGATAAAAATAACTTCCTACAGGCTGTTTTGCTTGGCGCTCAAGACACCCTTGGCGAAATCATAAAAGATGTTGCTGTAAAGATTGACTACAATCCACAGGATTTAGTAAAGCTAGATAAGAAAGAAACTTTTTTAAATAGACCTGTCATGAAAGTAATCTGGGGCAAATTAGGTACTAACCTAGGTGAATCATTGGATGGATTAGGTCTACAGCCTCAGGATTTAGTAACAAAACTTCTTGGTGTAAGCATGCTCAACGGCTTATTTGAAAAATATAGCACCCTTGCATTAGACGTAATTGATGCGATGACTAAGGAGCAGGTAGAAGGATTTGATTACGTATATTTGGAAGATAATAATACTAAACTTCTAGATGCACTTATGCCTGCAATACAAGCAAAGGGATCAATCGTTCAAGAGGGTGAAGATCTGCGTTTTGTTAATGATTTGGATGCACAAAATATTTCCGAAATCCAAGTGCTTAAGAATGGTTCGCTTGTAAAGACTTTATCAGCTGAAAAGATCAAAGAAATGACTCTCAACGAACTTAAGCTTGAGTTAGAAGACCTAAAAAATGATGATCAAATTCAAGTTGTTGCAAGCTATTACAATGAATTTGGAAATAAGATTTCACTTGCAAGTAAGCCATATAAGTTAGTGCTCAAGACCGACGAGCAAAAACCAGAACCTGAAAGTCATGCAAAAGAGCTTTCTACTTCTTCTGAAAGCAAACAAATTTCGACTGTTTCGCCAGAGCTATCGAATAAGAATCGTAGGAATTTTGGAAGAGAAGATTTCTACCAAGAGACAATGCCTGCACAAATCTTTACTGCAAAAGATGTGATTCGCGTAGCTAATGATGTATTTAAGTCCGGCAAGTACTTCAACGAAAATGAGGAGATTATAGCACTTGCTCAAATTAAGCTTGATAAGCAGAACAAACCACTTATTCTTGAGCTTCCAATATATAGTTCTATAAGCGGTTCGAATGTTCTAGCCTACGCAAAACCAAATCAAGTCTTATATGTACTTGAGATTAATCAAAAAGGGAACTGGGCTAAGGTTATTGTGAATGTTGGTGGAACGTATGTAACAGGCTATGTTCAGCTCGATTTAATCCTTGTTTCAAACGAGAGTCCAGCGAAAGTAGATCTAGCGTAAGCTGTAAAAATAAGTTTTCCAAAGTAAAAAGTACTTCTGAAAAAATGGACCGATGAAGTTTCATCGGTCCATTGTCATTACCAGTATCAGACATGGTTTTGTTTAAGCCATTGCTTCTTTCATTCTGCGTACAGCTTCTAAGATTCTGTCGTCAGGTGTTGTAAGAGAAATTCTAATGTAGCCTTCTCCATCAGGACCATAGCCAGAACCTGGGGTAACAATTACGTGAGCTTTTTCGAGCATTGCTTCTGCAAAGCTTGCCGACGTATAACCTTCAGGAACTTTTGCCCAAATATAAATGGTTGCCTTTGGTGCTTTTACGTCAAGACCAATGCTTGCGAGCGCATCAATAATTAAATCGCGGCGCTGTGTGTAAATTTCGTTCATCTTGGCAACGCAGTCTTGAGGACCGGTGAGGGCAGCAATGGCTGCATCTTGAATTGCTGTAAATTGACCGGAATCAGTATTGTTTTTAATGGTGCCAAGTGCCTTAATAGCCATCTCATTACCAGTTGCAAAAGCAATACGCCAGCCGGTCATGTTGTAAGGTTTTGAGAGGCTAAAAAATTCGATTGCTACATCTTTAGCGCCTGGACGCTCAAGCAGCGCAGGGGCAACATAGCCGTCAAAGCTCAAGTCGCAGTAGGCATTGTCATGTACCAAAAGTAGGTCATGTTCCTTACAAAATGCAATTGCTTTGTCAAAGTATTCAACAGGGGCAATAGCGCCGGTTGGGTTGTTTGGGTAGCCTATGAACATAATTTTAGCTTTAGCCAAAACGTCTTCAGGAACGTTGTCAAAGTCGGCCAAAAAGTCATTTTCAGCATTCATAGGCATGTAATATACCTGGCCGTTTTGCATAATGGCGCCACCGGAATACACAGGGTAGCCAATAGAAGGAGCTAAAACGTAGTCTCCTGGATTTAAAAATGCAGTGTGGATATGGGCAATACCTTCTTTAGATCCAATTAAGGCAAGCACTTCAGTATCAGGATTAACATCCACATTAAAGCGGCGCTTCATATACGTAGCTGCAGCTTCTCTGTAAGCGAAGGAGCCTTCATAATCAGGATATTGGTGGTTCTTTGGGTCTTTTATAGCCTTGGCCATTGCGTCTACAATGTGCTCGGGAGTAGGCATATCAGGATCACCAATGGCAAGAGAAATTACATCGACACCCTGGGCCTTCAAGGCATTTTTCTTTTTGTCAATTTCGGCAAATAAGTATGGTTTTGTTTGCTTTAAGCTCTCTGCAATTTGCATAGTATAGATACCTTTCGTTTTATTAAATCTCAACGGTGCCGATAAAACTTACTTCAGCAGGTCCGCGCATACGTACAAATCCCTCATGCATCCAGGTAATGTAGAGTGTTCCTCCCAAGACATGGACGGGCAGTTCTTGACCCATAGTGGCGCGCTTAGTCAAGACGGCTGCAACGCCTACCGCGCAGGCTCCTGTTCCACAGGCAAGTGTTTCGCCTACGCCACGCTCGTAGACGCGCATGAAGAATTCGCCATTTCCTTTAGGGACGATGAATTCGATGTTAGATTTTTCAGGGAAGGCCTCATGCGCTTCAAGATAGGCGCCGATCTTGGATAAATCAAGGGCGTTAAGATAAGCTTGAGCTCGGTTTTCAGCTTTATCAAAGTCGAGTTTTGCAAACAGCTCATCTGGAAGTGCGCGAATAGCTGCTTCATCTTCAAAGAAAATGACAGCGTGGGGGTTACCCATAGAAACTGTTGTTACCTTAAGCTCTCCCCAAGGTGTTGAAAGGGGAGTTTCACGCACAAATTCGACTCCTTCAAATTGAGGATGAATGTCGCGGTCAACGACAGCATTGTTAGCAAGAGCCGTCGGAATTTCTGGTGCATCCAAAATAGGATCTCCCATATTCACCGTAGCCTCATGCACGAGCCCATTTTCGTCTAAGTTATAGTCAATCGGCTTAGGGCCCGATAAGGTATCAATGGTTACCTTGCCAAGCTTTTTGTCGACATACTCGTTATCAACCAAAAACTTCGCAATACAGCGAACGCCATTGCCGCACATTTGTGCGAAAGTGCCGTCAGCATTGATGTAGCGCATGTAGCCGCCCGAGCCCTCATTTTTTGGAGGATCTACTACAATGATGCCGTCAGCGCCAATTCCAAAGTGTCTATCAGCAAGCGCAATAACTTGCTCACTTGTTATCTCTACGCGCTCTTTCATGCCGTCAATAAAAACGAAATCATTGCCAGCACCATGCATTTTCGTGAAATCAATCTTCATGAAGACTCCGACTTCTTAAAACGTATTTACTTATCATTTTATAGTATAGGTAAGTTCCTTTATTTATAAACGGCTTTAGATGGAATTAAGCTTAAGAGCAGCTTTAATTTAGCTTGTCTTCATACAATAAAAATAAATTGCAATATTTTAGTGGCGCGAATTTAAGGGGCAAGTTATGAACGTGTTTTTTGATGCCTTGCTTGAATTGTTTTGGCCAACGCGCTGTGTGTTATGCAATCGTAGTGGCTATGTGCTCTGTCCTTTTTGCAAATCTAAATTAAGCTTCATCAATCCAAAATATGCCTGTAAGTTTTGTGGTGCTCCTTTTGGCTACCTAAGCTGCACTGCTTGTAAAAAAGATTGGGAAATCGACTTTGTCGTTTGTGCACTAAGTTTCGATGAAGGAGCAGGAGAAGTAGTTAAATCGTACAAGGATAAACGGGAGCGCAGACTAAAGGATTTTATAGCTTCAAGCTTGTATGAAGCCTACCTTGCGGCAAGTTTGGATGAATATAAGTTTGACTGGCTGTGCTACGTTCCAGCAAGCAAACAGGCCATGCAAAAGCGAGGTTTTGATCATATGAAACAAGTGGCTCTTCAGCTCCAGGAGTATCTTGCCATACCTTGCGCACCCCTACTTAAAAAAGATAAGCGAAAAGACCAAAGAAGGCTTAGCCGAAAAGACAGAAGTGCCAATATGCAAGCAGCCTTTAGTTTGGATGAGCAGTTTGATCTTAGGGGTGCGTCGATTTTACTTATCGATGATGTGATAACCAGTGGAGCAACTATACGAGAAGCTTCTCTTGCATTAAAAGCGGCTGGCGCAAAACGTGTGGTTGCACTTGCCTTTGCAAGAGTTTGGTAATAAAACGATGCGCATAAGTTCCAAAGCTTTCGTGGTTAATATTTAATCTTGCTTTGATGATACGGTGATTATGCATAAATACCTATATAATCAAAGAGTTCCCTTTGTGTTTGTGGTTGCGAAAAGCTAGCTAGCTTTTCTAGTCCAAGGCAGATGCGGCCGAAAGGATCCACGTAAACAGCAAGCTGTGAGCATGGCGCGTCTTAGGGGTAAGTCGTACCGTTCGTTTACATATAGAGACACAATGTCTCGCGAACGAGAGAGTGAGTCGTCTTTTAAAAGGCAAAAACTCCAGTATGCGAGTGTGGGGCCAAAGACCAGGTCAAGCAAGGGGAACCTTTGTTTACGGGAGGTTTAATACATGAAATCAAAGCACCTACTATCAGCTCTGATACTAGCTCTTTTATTGTCTGTTCTATCCTTAAGCGCATGTGGTGAGCCAAGCCTTGCCGAATCTCAAAAAAGCTTAACGCCCACGGTTACAAGCCCAACGATTGGTCAAGAGGGTGTCTTGCGTGTTGGCGTTAATTATCAAAATGCACCATTTAGCGTAAACGTAACTGACTCCATTGAGGGCATCGATGTCGATATTGCTCGCGCCATAGCCGAAACCTTAGGTCTACAAGTTGAGTTTGTTGATATTGGAGAAAATGGTGCAGCCGATGAGATTGAGGCAGGAGCAGTAGATGTAGCCATGGGAGGCACCTCTGAGCAGTCTGTTGGAGACTTAGTTGCCGTTGGTCGTTATATCGAAAACGCTCCAGGGCTTTTCACGATAACTACCAATGGGGAACCGGTTGTTGCTACTGCTCAAGACGTAAATAATGCAATCGTAGGTGTGCAAGAGAATTCTGAGACCCAGCAACTTATTCAAAAGTTGTTTCCATCTGCACAAATTGTAACCTTCTCAACCGTAAATGATGCCTTTGCTGCGCTCGTGCAAAATCAAGTTAAATACGTGGCATCCGACTCATACTCAGGTGCTTACCTTGCTCAAATGCAAGAAAATGTATCCTATGCAGGTTCACTTGATATTCCAAGCTCAACCGGTCTGCTTATGTCGGCCAATAACAGCCAGTTAGCAAGTTCAATTCAACAAGCGCTCGACACAATTTCTTCCAATGGTGTCTTGGCCCTCATTCGCTCGAAGTGGGTTGGAAACCTTCCGCAGCTCAATGAGGGTACGCAAATTTTGACGGTCGAACAAAAGGCGCAGGCTACGACTGATAGCATTGGGCTTGAATCAACGAGTGCCGTTGTGCCAGAGGATATTACCTCACTTTTAACCTCGGGAAGTCCTGCGGATGCTACCTCTGAAGAGGATTCACTTGCGGTTGGTGGCAATGCAATGGTTCCAAATGAGAATGGTGTTTTAGAGCCTGTACAGGAAAATTCTGAAAATAACGAAGAAAAGCCTGAAAATAATAACTAATCTGGGTATCTTACACATAAGTTAAATCAGTCTTTTTTGTAAATAAGGCTGTTATTGTATCCGTCACAGTAGTTAGGAGTTTATATGGACATCACCGTAACCGGACGTAAGACAACAGTTACCGATGCCTTACGTGACCATGTAGACGAAAAAATCGGAAGTGCTGCTCGTGTTTTTGATATTGATCCACTTGTAGCAGATGTAGTTTTGCGTGTTGAAAAATATCATGATGCAGCCGAGAACATTGCTGAAGTTACCTTACGTACTAAGGGCGCCGTTATTCGTGTGCAAGAATCTGATCCAGATATGTATGCGGCAATTGATAAGGCTGGTGCACGTGTAAGTCGACAACTAAGAAAGTATAAGACTAAAGTTGTTGATGGACGCCAAAGAACGGAAGGCTTGCGCGGCGTTAATAAAAAGGATGCAAGTTCAGGTCAGCCTTTGAGTCAAGAGTTTATTGATGAAATTATTGGCAGCTCTGCAGAAGATGAAGATGACGAATTAGTTCGTGAGAAGGTTATTGACTTTACTGTTCTTACCGAGGAGCAAGCATTAGTTCAAACTGACTTGCTTGGACATGACTTCTTCGTGTTCACCAATGCAGATACTGGAGCGGTAAATGTTATTTACCATCGTAAAAATGGTGGATACGGTATCTTAAAGCCAAAACTCGAAGAAAACTAATAGCTTTATAAAAGCTTTACGTGCTTGAAATAGGAGACCCTCTCAACAATTAAGCGAGAGGGTCTCTTTCGTTTTGTAGAAACTTCATCCTTAGTCTTAGATGAAAAAGTTAATCGCATTAACTACCTGTGGAAATAAGGTCATTACTACGCTTGCCCTTACCACCTGCATAATTACAACGTCGGTATTTTCTACACCAATGTCGTCCATAATAAGTGCCATATCAGAGGCTCCTGCGGGCGAAGCGATTAACATTCCTTCTTTTCGACCATAGCCAAGCATCTTGCTCTGGATAGCACCTGTAATAAAACAATTGGCAGTATAACCAGCAATTAAGATGACTATTGGAACGATGAGCTGCTGCATTATCGAGAGAAACTCTATTGAAAGCAGAGTTCCTAAGTAACAGCCAGCAAGAATTTGACAGCATTTTTTAATCGATTTGGGAAGATAGGCAAAGTCAAATACGAGCTTTAAGATAAGGGTGGCAATAATAGCTGCTGCAAAGGTGAAGCCGGGAATGCCGCTTGCCTTTCCAAGAAAACCGGCTGCGCTTGCTACAATAAAGGTCGTAAGGAGGGCCATCCACGATTTTTGTTTCGATTTAACGCGCGCCTCCTTTGAAATGTGGGCATTTCCACGAACATCAGGAAAGCCCAAAGCATCTATTCTTTTATCAAAAGTTGCAATCATCAAGGGGAATATTGCAATACCTAGAACCTGTCGAATAAGTTGCATAAGAGCAACTGCAGGAGCGTATGCGCCCATGTCGGCTGCAACAATGGGGGTATCGTTAATTCCGCCTGGAACCGCGCACATAAGTGATGTTTTAAGGTCAAGGGGACTAAAGGCCCATATTGCAAAACCTACAATAAGGAAGAGCATAAAAAACGAGCCGAGCATTAGAGCTACGGGAGCTCCAATATACTTCAGACGCGCAAGGTCACTTCGTTCCATTGAGCATCCAATGAAGGCACCTGCAATAATTTGTATGGCAAGTTTAGTGTTGTCGGGCACCCATGCCACATTTGTGGTGAGGTTAAGTAGGGCCACTCCAACGAAGGCGCCAATCATGAAAGCAGCAGGAACGCGAAGTCGTTTAAAGAGTAGGGCAAACACCATGCCCACTACAAGCGTAATGCCTAGTTTGCCAAGTGCATCCATAATCCTCCTCCTGATAACAATCCTCTTATGTGAGGTGAATTGTAGTAAAGTAGTCATATGAATCAAGCAACTTGGTATGAAAAGGGCTTTTTCATACCAAGTCATACCAAGTGGTACCAATTCGAGAATTGAGAAGATGTATGAGAAATGACGATGCACTTACCGTTGATGATGTTGCTGAAATTCTACAAGTGAGTAGAAACACCGTATATGCCTTGAAAAAGAAGGGTGCACTTAATTCTTATACGGTAGGCAGAAAACTTCGTTTTACCTATGCAGACGTGCAGGATTACATTTCCTCAAAAAAGAATGCACAAGCTCGATCAACAAAAGCTTTTCCTATCGTAGAAGAGACTGAAGAGCTCATCTTATGTGGGCAAGATATCATTCTTGATGTGCTCTCCAACTACCTTTTTCAAGCAGGCGTACGCTGTCTTCGCTCATATGTTGGCAGTTATGATGCGCTTACCGCGCTTTACAAAGATGAAGTGCAGGTGGCAAGTGTGCATCTTTGGGATGTTGCAAGTGGGGAGTATAACATTCCCTTTGTCAGGCGACTCTTGCCTGGAATACCAACGGTTGTAATTAATCTTACCTATCGGACACAGGGCTTTTATGTTGCAAAAGGAAATCCCAAAGGCATTGAAAGCTGGGAAGATCTTAAACGTGATGACATTACTTTAGTAAACAGAGAAAAAGGTTCAGGATCGCGCGTCCTTCTTGATGGAAAGCTTAGGCAATTTGGTATAGCCGCTCATGAAGTTCGAGGTTATGACACGGAGGTGCAATCTCATATTGCCGTTGCAAGTGCAGTTGCTCGAAGGCGTGCCGATGTTGCCTTGGGTAGTGAAAAAATTGCTCGTCAGGTTGATGGGATTGATTTTGTGCCCCTCCAAAAAGAGCCCTACGATTTAGTCGTAAAGCGTGAACTGTTCGAGAGTAAGGCTGTTCGCAAAATGAGGGGCATTCTTGAGTCACGGGTATTAAAAGATGAATTTGCAGGCCTTGGTGGCTATGATACCTCGGATATGGGTCGCATCGTTTCTATAGATTAATGAAAACCCCAGTAATGCTATCCATTTTTGAGTACCACGCCTTCGATACAGTTGGCAGCAGCCTCACAAAGATCAGCGCACTGTTCGAGAAGTTGGTAAATGTGCTCATAGTTCAAAATATATTTAGTCTCTAATTCTGAAGAATAGAGTTCTTTAACGAGGCTTACGTATAAAACGTCAGCCTGCTTTTCAAGGTCGTTGACAAGAATAATTTTATCAAGCAGCGTTTTACTCTTTTTGAAATTCTTTACCTCATGCACAACTTCTGCCTGTGCTTCTACGGTTTTGACTATCAGTTCAATAAATTCAATCATTCTTGGATGTGGCTCTTCAATGCAATACATGTCAAATCTAATTGCAACATCCTCAATTGCATCGATAATGTCGTCCATACTCGACGCGATGGCAATAATGTCATTGCGATCAAGCGGAGGCAAAAAGTCTTTGTAGAGCACTTCCATCATTTGGTGCTTCAAAGAATCGGCCTCTTGCTCTAATTCATGCATTTCAGCAAGGCGTTCTTCCGTCTTGCTTGGATCCCATTTTTGAAAAATCTTATTTAAGAGGTGAGCAATTCGAACTGAAACATCTGCAACCTTGTTAAATTGAACAAAGTAGTCATAACCCTTGTGCTTTTTGGAATCCTTAGCCATTCGATAACTCCTTATTGAAACGACCTAAAATATGTGCATGAAAAAAAGCGCCATGATATAACCTAAAAGGCCGCAGCCAGGGAAGGTTAAAATCCAGGCAAGTCCCATGTCTTTTACGATATTCCAGTTAACGCTTGATAGTCGACGTGCAGCGCCAACACCCATGATTGCAATGGTTTTAGTGTGTGTCGTAGATACTGGCAAGCCGAAAACTGAAGCTAAAAGCAGACAAAGCGCTCCTGCTAAGTCTGCTGAAAATCCTTGGTAAGGTTCAAGTTTCACCATATCCATACCAACGGTCTTGATGATTCTGTAGCCTCCAATTGAGGTGCCTAGACCCATTACTATCGAGCACAAAATCATTAACCAAATTGGTATTTGAAAGGAGGTAGCGTCTGCAACGCCTTGCGCTAAAAATGCGCCAAGCATAAAAACACCGATGAACTTTTGGCCGTCTTGTGCTCCGTGCATAAAGGCAACGGCAGCTGCTGCACCTATTTGGGATTTTCTGAAAACGTCAGTAACTTTTTGTCGTTCGGTATTTTTAAAGAGCAAGCCTACAAGTTTCACAATGATCCAGCCCATTGCAAAGCCTATAACAGTAGAAAGAAAAAGACCGTAAATAACCTTAATCCACTCAGAGCCGTTAATGCCTCCAAGACCGCCTTGCATGGCTATAGCAGCACCTGATATTCCAGCAATAAGTGCATGACTTTCAGAGGTGGGGATACCGAAGTACCACGCTGCGGTGGCCCATATAACAATTGCGAAAAGGGCTGCTGCAAGTGCAACTAAGGCATCGTGTGAATCTCCTGCAAAATCGACCATGTTATATATGGTCATGGCAACATTTGCGTTGAGAAAAGACATGATGGCAACGCCTAAGAAATTAAGGCAGGCTGCCATGATAATAGCGGAACGCGGTTTAATTGCACGAGTAGAAACGGCAGTAGCAATAGCGTTGGGAGCATCAGTCCAGCCGTTAACAAGAATAACGCCTAAGGTTAAGAGGCTAATGATAATAAGAGCTGGGTTAGTCAACAGGCTGGAAATAAACTGAGCAAGCCCAATGGTCATGTAAAATCCCTTAGTTAGTATCTGTAAAGATTTTGTAAATCAAACAGCACCTATTTTAACGTATAAGACACCTTTATTGGATACGATTTACAAGTGTTTAAAATTAGAGGTGCTAAAGCAGGGATATGTGCAAAGTATTTAACAAATCTTGTAATAAAGCGAGCGCTAGAGTTTTGTAAGCTTAAGAGAATTTATGCTGCAAAAATTGGCTTCTAAGCGAACAGTTTTCACTCGTAATGCAATTAATCGAGCGCTCGTCACAGTGAACGCGAGCCTTCGTTTCGTCTGCATCAAGTCCAAGTCTTAAGAGAGCATCTCCCACGCAAGCTCTAATAGCCTCTTCGGCCAAGATGAAAGTATATGATTTATCGCTTGGAACTCCACCAACCTTTTCGCGTATCACATCTTTGCTAATTTGAAGGGCTTCCTCAAGCGTTTTTTCATGTATTAAACTTGCGGCAATTGAAGCCGATGCAATCATTGCGATGCATCCTCGTGCTCTAAATCCGCTTTTGGTAAATATCTTGAGTTCAGGATCATAGACTGCAAAAAGCTGCATACCGATTGAGTTTCGTTTCGAACGTGAAGTCATGCCAACCGCATTGGTGTCTTCAGGAATTCCTGCATTTCTGCAATTCGCAACAATATGGAGCGCTTGATCAGAATAGTAGCTAGGATCTGAATCGTTTTCGTCTTGGTAAATGTTTTCAGTTCGAATGAATTTCGGTAAGGTTTTCTTTTCTTCCTCAGTCAATTTCTTGCGATGGTTCTTTATATAGACTGAATGCTTCTTTTTTAACTCGTCTAAATTATCCATAGTCTTAATCCTTAAACATGGTAAGGGCGCTCGACGGAATAATATTCTGCCAAAGCTTGCGCTTGAGCCTGCGATAAAAATGTATCGGAATAAAAGTAATGATCACCGTTAGATGCAAAAATTTCTTTAATATCCTTAAAATTACCTGAGTCTGAAACTTCCTTGTACAGTTCATCAATTTTTGTTTGAGAAAAATTAAACGGCTCATTTTTCAGCGCATCTACGATCATGGGGCGAGGGTAGGTTTGAGATTCATCTCTAATCGTGGTCACAAAGGTCACGATATCATTATCTTCATGCGCTAAAAAGACAGCCTTCGCCCAGCTGTTCGACTGATAGCGATCAGAGTAATAATAGCGATGTTGTTCTCCTTGCAAGACCTTGATGTCGTCAAATTCAAGTTCACGCGAGAGTTCTTCATCATATATATAAGAGAGCATGCGAGCTTCGAAATCGTAATCACTGAATTGTTCCGGAATAATGCGAGCCGCTTTTATATGGGAAAATGTGCTTAATTCACCGCGCTCTGACATGGCGCGCACTAAGTCAAGAACTTGAGCGAAAGATTCGTCAAAAAGAAGTGTAATTTCATCTTCGCTCATATCATCTAAGCTTTTGCCTTGAAATCTTTCTTTGGCGCTTAGCTTTTGCGGCGCTTCTTCTGTTTCTACAACAAAAATCTCTTCATCTTCAGCTTGTATGGGTATGTAATCAAGTCCCTGGACTTCACTAAAAGCAAGCTCTTCAAAGTGTTTTTGCTCACCATCTTGAGAAGGGTCTACAGGCGGCAAATCAGGATTTTTATCGAGCTTCAAGACGCATTCCTCCGGCGATTTTTACGGTTCTTAATTTTCATTGTGACAGACCAAACAAATTGAGCAAGGCTCATATTCGTAACATAGAAATCATAGATTTATTACCATAAATTTTTAATTGCGAAATTGTATTATCGATTATAAGATAGAAAGATAGGGAGATTTCTATAGCACAATCATAATAGTTCAGACGTGATTATAGGTTCTCAAAATCGATGTAATAGGGGGGAGATAATGTCAGAAAATCTGTCGTATGGTTGGACAGGAAAAATTGCGCGTATTGATGTTGGTACGCACGCAGTTTCAAATGTTTCTACTGAACCATACAAAAAGTTCATTGGCGGCGTGGGCATCGCGAATAAGATTATTTACGATGAAGTGCCTGCCGGAACGCAACCCTTTGATCCAGAAAGTAAAGTAGCCATTGCAGTTGGTCCGCTTACTGCAACAGGAGTTCCGCTAGCTGGACGCGGGTCCGCATCTTTCTTATCAACATTTACAACAGACCATCTTGTGGTAGATGCCCACTTTGGTGGTATGCTTCCTGCTCGCATTAAATTCGCAGGCTACGATGGTCTGATTATTGAAGGAATGTCAGAAACTCCAGTTTATATCTTTATCGACGGAGACGAAATTCAAGTCTTGGATGCAAGTGATCTTTGGGGCGTCAATATTAGAGACACCACCGAAATTTTATCCAACCGTCATGGTAAAGAAAGCTGCGTTGCTGCTATTGGTGCTGCAGGCGAAAATTTACTCCCATACGCCTGCCTTATCAATTCCAGAAACCACTCAGGTGGTGGAGGAATCGGTTCAATCCTAGGTTCTAAAAAGGTTAAGGCAATCTGTGTGAAGGGTAATGAATCTATTTACGTTTCAGACCCAAGCGAGGTTGCAAATCTTTCAGACTACATGCTCTCCGAGATTTTAGGTTCAAACAACAATCACGTTGTACCTTCGACTCAACAATCTTGGGCAGAATACTGGGATAAGGGTTCTCGTTGGAATGCTCGAAAGGGGCTGTATTGGGGAGCAGCAGAAAAACCTGTCGAGACGGGCGAGCCAAAACCTTATGAGATTAACACCGTTGGTCTTCGCTGCATGAAGTCGGTCTTTGACTTAGGTCCTCTTGCCGAGAAATATACCGTTCGTATGGACGGCTGTTATGGATGCCCGGTTCACTGTTTTTCTGATTTAAAGGTTCCTGCACAAAAAAGCATTACCGGATACGAATCGTCTGGTAATACCTGCGTTTCAAACATGATCTTCTATTATTTCGACCAATTCTTTAAGTTCAATATGGCTAAAGAGTATCCTGAGGACTTCATTTTATTCAATACTACTGCCACAAATGAGATTGATAACTTAGGACTTTGGGATAATTACGGTCAAATTTGGCGCGATATTGCCCACTGTATCGTAGACGGAGTTTTCGAACGCGTGCTTCCTCCAGAGGAATTCGCACTCTTTGACTTCACAAAGTTTGAACGCCACGATCCTACCATTATGGTCGATATTTTAGAGCACATAGCAAAAAATGATAATGAAATGTCTTATGTTGCCCACGGGCCAATCGTATGGTGCGAGCGTTGGGACGAGATGGACTGGTTCAACGACCAAAGATCACAGCTCATCAACTATCGCGGATGGCCAGTTCACCATGCAAATGAGTGCTGTGCTCAAGTTGGCGCACTGTGCAATATGCTCTTCAATCGTGATGACATGATCCACTCGGCAATTAACTTCCAAGGTTCTGGCCTTCCAGAAGATTTAAAGAAGAAGATTGCAGGTGAAGTATGGGGAAGTCCAGACGCCTATGACTCTCCTAAGAACTACACTCCAATGAATGAATATAAGGCAAAGTTTGCATGGTGGTCAGTGGTAACGAACCTCCTCCATGATTCGCTTGTGCTTTGTAACTGGGTGTGGCCAATGACGGTTTCTCCTACAAAAGATAGAGATTATCGAGGAGATCTTGAGCTCGAGGCTAAGTTCTTCAAGGCAGTTACTGGTGTTGACTACACGATTGAAGAACTCTACAAAATCGGCGGAAGAATCATGACCTTGCAGCGTGCTAATACCATTAGAGGTATGGGTAGCACCGACATGCGCAACGAGCATGATGTGATGACAATGTGGCCATACGACAAAGACCCTGAGATTGCTCCTTTCACCCCTGGCACCGACAAGATGGAAAGAGAAGACTTCCAACGTGCGCTTACCTTACTGTACAAGGAATTTCACTGGGATGAAGAGACCGGAGCGCTCACCCGCGAAAGCCTAGAATATTACGATTTAGGTGACGTGGCAGATGAGCTTGAGCAACTCGGATTATTGGTATAGGGGGTGAGTTCATGTCAGAGGAAAAAGACCCAAAGAAAGCTGCCCCAGAAGTTCCTGAAACTTCAGATAAAAAAGAGGCAGAAGAACACCAAGTTTTAAAAGAGAAAGCTCAAGAAGAGCGTATTGCTTACGCAAAGAAGCATCCGCATTCAAAAGAAGCACAAGAACGTGCTGCTGAAGTTATGCAGGACTCGGATGCAGAAGCCGATGATGGTAAGCCTAAAAAGAAAAAAGGCATGACTCGTAGGCAATTTTCAGCCATTTCTGGTTTGTCTATTGCAGCTCTCGTTGGTGTTGGAGCGCTTACTAAGTGGGGCGTTACCCAACACGCGGTAGCAACAGGCCAAGTGGTACTAAATCCAACTCCAAAAAAGATGATTATCGTGTATCCAGATCGATGCAGCGGATGCCAGCGCTGTGAAATGGCTTGCACGCTTAAAAATGATCACAAACTCAATTCAAATACTGCCCGCATAAAAGTGTGGCGAAACTATATGTACGGAAAGTCCATGGACTCTGGTGACGGAGCCATGAGAAACCTGCAGTTCTCACAAGATTACTGCAAGCAGTGCCGCGTGGCGCTTTGTATGCAGGCCTGCCCTGTATCGGCAATTGTAGTGAGCGAAAGAAACGGTGCTCGCATCGTCCTTGATGATCGCTGCATTGGTTGCGGTACCTGCACCGAGGCTTGTCCATGGCATATGCCTACGGTAGATAAGGTTACAAAGAAATCGACTAAGTGTATCTCGTGCGGAAGATGTGCTCGTCACTGTCCAAATGGTGCAATTGGCTTTATTGACTGGATTGATATAGCCGACGAAATTCTTGCAAAAGAAGGCAGACAAAGCACTGAAGAGATGCTCGAATTAAACTGGGGAGGGTCGGTAGATTATGAATAAAGAAACAAAGAAAGCGGCTCTCACAAGAAGGGGCTTTGTGGCCTCCTCTGCGGCTTTAGGAGCTGGCGTTTTGGCTTCTCAAGCAATCGGAAGTCAAGTGGGCAAGAAGCCTGAATATAAGGAAGATTATACGAAGACCCTTCCAGGCCAGCAAAGTGAAGTGAAAAGAATTGATGTAACTTACACGCTGTGCGACGGCTGCCCTAATCAATGTGGAATCAAAGTATTTGCTGAAAACGGCAAGTTCTGGAAAACGCTTGGCGACGAGAAACATCCAAACTCGCTGGGCAAACAATGCTCAAGAGGTTATGGATATCCTGAAATTTGTCAGTCTGAAGATAGAATTAAAGCTCCAATGAAGCGCGATGCTTCCGGAAAGTTCACCGAGATTACTTGGGAAGAAGCTTTTTCAGAAATAGGGGCCAAGCTCAAAGAGGTGGATCCAACGCGCGTTTTTATGTTCCAAGACAATCGTGTAGCCAAAGAACAGTATGGTAAAAGGTTCATAACAGCCCTTGGCTCCCCTCATTATTGGAACGATGCAGCAGTGTCGAACGGCACCTTATTCGCCGCTCAATTTACTGCCTTAGGTTCAGTTTTTGCTCCCGATGTTGCCCATGCAAAATGCATGGTATATGTAGGAAAAAGCTATGGTGAGGCATTTAGACCCGATGAGCCTCAAGCGATTGTAGAAGCTAAAAAGCGCGGTACCGATATTTTCTACGTAGGACCAAAGTACGGTGGAGATTCAAGTGTGGTCGACACCTGGGTTCCAACGAAGGCTGGTACGGAATATGCCTTCTTGCTAGGTGTTGCACAATATCTTGTAGAACACGATTTGTACAACAAAGAATTCGTAGAAGCTCACAGCGTAGGGTTCAATGAATTTAAAAATTCCTTGCAAAGCTACACGCCTCAATGGGTAAGTGAGACCTGCGAAATTGACGAAGATTTTGTTCGTCAAGTCGGCGATTCACTGGGCAGACGTGCTCCTATGGCATACGTTGACAACACGTGGAACGGAACCTTCTCTTCCATGTACGAAAACTCAGCTGATACAGTACGTTTAAGCTGGTTAATCAATGCGATGTTAGGCTCACTTAATGAAGTGGGCGGAGCTATTGCATACACAGGGCCTCAAGTAAGCTTTGCGGGTGGCAAAATCAAAGATCTTCCAAAGATTGAAACTCTGGGATACGGAATACCATACGGAAGCGATAAACTTCCTTTGACCGGCAATTTCGGCGGCTCAATTGTTGCTGCTATGGATGGCTTAAAAGATGGAAGTTGTCAGGTTCTCTTTACGCAAGGCATTAACGCCGTGAGAGATATTACGAATTCAGCCTATGCAAAAGAGGCCTTAGAGGCAGTGCCTTTTAAGGTTGCTATTGCACTTTTTGAAGACGAAACAACACAGCTTGCCGACTACGTTCTTCCAGAGACAAGCTACCTTGAGCGCGACGGCGTTGTACAAACTTTTAGTGGTGAAAAACCGCTGATAGCCATGAGAAAGAAGGCTATCGATAAGGTGTATGAAAATACGCTTAACTTCGATGAGATTTACAAAGGGCTTGCCGATGCAGCAGGTATAGGTGAATATTTCGACTTCACCTTAGACGAGTTCAACGAACAGGGTTTAGCTGCAAGTGGCATTGCGTATGCAGAGCTTAAAGAGGCGGGACGAGTAGGCGGTTTTGATAACGGTTTCACTCCTGGCTCCTTCCCAGAAAGAGTGTTTACAGAATCTGGAAAAATTGAGTTTGCATCAGATGCCTTCGATCAGGCTGGATTAGCTAAGGTTCCTGCTTGGCATGGTCCAAAGTATGAACTTGCTGATGGTGAATTAAGACTTATCACCGGCGAGCAAGCACTTCACAATCACCTGAATACTGCACAAAGCCCGATGCTTGCTGCAGTATCACAAAGCTATAATCTTGATCGTGCGTGGATTAACACAGCAACAGCTCAAGAGCTTGGAATTAAAGACGGCGATACCATTGAACTTGCTAATGACAAGGCTCAGCTAAGAGCAAAAGCTTATGTTACAAGTTTAATTGAGCCAAAAGCAGTCTTTGTGGCCTTCCATTACGCATCTGAAATGGATATTCCAAAAGGTATGAAAGACTTTGGAATTGACCCATCGGTATTCCGTGAACACCAATTTGATGCTGCTACCGGTGCTGGTCTCATCGGTGAGGCAGGAGTTACTGTGAAGAAGGTGGGGTTGTAAATGTCACAATTTGGAATGGTAATTGATGTAAGCAAATGCATTGGTTGCTATGCATGCTCTATTGCATGTGAAAATCAAAATAATCTTGCTCCAGGTGAAGCGTTTATTCACTATGAAACTCAAGAGCTTGGTGAATATCCTCACGTTCATAGAGAAACAGTGCCGCTCCAGTGTATGCACTGCACCGATGCTCCTTGTCAGCAGGTTTGTCCAACAGGTGCAACCTATACCACTGCCGATGGTCTTGTTATGGTCGAGACTACGAAGTGCATTGGTTGTCTGTACTGTATGGCTGCTTGTCCTTATCAAGTAAGAGTGGTAAATCCTGAAACTCATGAGGTAAGAAAATGTCGATTCTGCCACATCGAGTCCTTGCAAGGTAAAGAACCTTCAAGCTGTGTGGCTGCATGCCCTACCAACTGCAGAGTTTTTGGTGACTTAGAAGATCCTGAGTCAGAAATTAGTCAGTATCTGAAAACCCATCGGGCAAAGCGCTTAAAAGGTGACTTAACTAAAGCCCATTTATATTATGTGAGGTGATGAGTAATGGTTTGGGGAGGTATTATTGCTTGGTACCTATTCCTAGCAGGTTTAGGTGCTGGTGCATATCTAACTTCAGCCTTGATAGATAAAGTCTATCCTCATGCACATAGGGCTCGAAGATTAGGCAGAATTATTTCGCCTGTGGCGATTATCATAGGACTCATGCTCTTAATGCTTGACGCAAAGGCTGGATTTGCACACCCCTGGAGATTTTTGCTCCTTATCGATAATCTTCAGACTTCGGTTATGTCATGGGGTGTTATCTTTCTTTCAATCTTTGTCGTGGTTGCCCTGTGGGTTCTTTTGGCAGAGTTTAAAGGCTGGGAAATTCCTGCATGGTTGAACATCCTTGGCTGTATCTTCGCCGTTTGCGTTGCAGCCTACACCGGTGTTTTACTCGGTGTTGTCGTAACTGCTCCACTGTGGAATACCCCACTTTTGCCTGTGCTCTTCTTGGTGTCGGCCCTGTCGGCTGGGGTGGCTTCAGTATTCTTGGCAACATCTATACTTGCTCCTGAAGAGATGCCACAAATGCATACCTTTAGCATGTGGCACCTGGTGCTACCAGTGCTTGAGCTTATCTTACTTACCGCGCTCCTCGTAACGACCGCAGGTAAGGGAGAAACGGGCTACGCTAATGTCATGAGATTCCTCTCGGGCGATTTAGCTATTTTGTTCTGGGGTGGACTTGTCATTATTGGCTTGATTTCCCCTGTTATCATGGAACTTTTCGGCTCACGCAGACACAGCGCTGTTCAAACCGTAGTTCACGAAGATGGTTCTATAAGCGTAAGTGAAAGCAAGGCTCGCTTTGACGTGCTTATTGTGCTCGCTAATATATTTGTTTTAATTGGTGGTTTCTTGCTTCGCTACCTCGTGGTTACCGGAGCGCTTCCAATGGCCTTGTTGTAGCAGCGCGCGTATAGATAAACACCTAATAGTTTTTGTAGGTCGATAAGTTTTATAGTTAGACTTATCGACCTCTTTTATATAGTGAAAAGATAAGTTTGATAGATAGATGGTGAGCTTATGCCTTCTTTAGATTCATCAGTTTATTTGGATAATGCAGCGACGACGCGGATGCCCGATGAAATTTTAGAATCCTTGTACTTTCATCTTGATAAGAACTTCGGAAACGCTAATACCAAATATAAGCTGGGAAGCTTCGCTCATGACTTTCTTGAAGCCTCCAGGCAAACCATTGCCGAGCTCATAGGCGCAAGACGGGAGCAGATTTTTTTCACGAGTGGTGCGACAGAATCAAATAACTGGGTGTTTATGAATGCCCTTCATCATATGCGCGCTACAGGCAAAAACAAGGTTTTGTGCTCAAGTATTGAACACGAATCGGTCATCGAACCGCTTAGGCACTTGGAGCGTTTGCAGCTTATTGAGGTCGAAAGCGTAGAGGTCAATACGGAAGGCCTTGTCGAAGTGGATACTTTGCGCTCACACTTAGACGAGCGAGTTGGGCTTGTATCTATCATTCATGCGAACAATGAGCTTGGTACGATTCAAGATATACAAACGCTTGCACGTATGTGTCACGAAAACGAATCACACTTTCATAGCGATTGCGTGCAAAGTGTTGGGCATATCCCACTTGATGTGCGTGAACTCGATCTTGATTTCATGAGCGCTTCTGCCCATAAATTTCATGGCCCAAAAGGTGTTGGATTTCTATACGTGAAAGATCCACGTTCACTTGTGCCAATGATGCATGGTGGAGGCCAAGAGCAAGGGATGAGGTCGGGTACTCAAAATGTGCCCTATATTGTTGCAATGGCCGAAGCGCTCCAGTGGAGTTTGGAGCAAGAAAAAAGCTTTACAGAAGATTTTGAGACATGGCAAAACTATCTTTTTTCTTATCTGAGCTCACAGCTTGATGGCTGCACAATTACCGGCAGTCAAAAGTCGCGCTTGAATCATCTGGCCTCCTTTGTGATTGATGGCGTTGATACTGAAACGCTCCTTGTTTTACTTGACCAAGCTGGTATTTGCGTGTCGGCAGGATCTGCCTGTTCTTCGGGCAAGTTGGAGCTATCGCACGTATTGCGCGCTTTGGGCTATGATCCTTCTCGTGCTAGGGGTGCACTAAGAATCTCTTATTCCTACCTCAACACCTTCGACGAGATTCGCTATGCTGCCGAAGAAATTGTACGTGCAGTCAAGCTGTGCAGGAATTTTTCTGGCACTATGGAATAGAAGCTGGCGTATCTAGGGCAATTGCCGTTCTCTTCTACATGCTTTGAGCAATCGCATACATACACCGATAAGGCACAATTTCTTTACCAAAGTTTTTTCATTTGGCTTTAGTATATTAGAGTGAGATTCATCAGAGAGGGGCGTCAATTCGTGGAGAAAGCTAGTGATAATACCTTTGAAGAAAAGCTTTATAAGTCATTTGCCCAGCTTGATACCGTAGAATCGGTACACGCGTTCTTACAAGACTTGTGTACTCCAAAAGAAATTCAAGATATGGCGCAGCGTCTTAAAGTCGCCCAGATGCTCGATCAAAACTCATCGTATACGCAAATTCAAGAACAAACGGGTGCTTCGGCAACAACCATTGCCCGTGTATCTCGAGCTATTCAGTATGGATCTAAGGGTTATCAAAAGGTATTAGCGTTTTTAAAGAAAGAATCAATCTAGGATATTATGGCTTTCGTACATTTGCATAATCATTCAGAATTCTCACTTTTAGATGGTGCAACACGTCTGCAGGATATGGTAAACAAGGCCTGGTCTTTAGGCATGCCCGCAATCGCTCTTACTGATCATGGCTATATGTATGGCGCAGCAAATTTTTATAGACAGGCGCTCGCCGCTGGTGTTCCAAAATCGGGAAAAGTTGACGGCGTTTCTTACGGCATTAAGCCCATCATTGGCTGTGAAATTTATTTTACGCCCGATAGCACGCTTGCTCGAGACCATAAACCCGAGCTCTACCACATGATTTTGCTCGCAAAAAATAATGTGGGCTACAAGAACCTTATGAATATTGTGTCAGATGCCGCAGTTCGTGGTTTTTACTACAAACCTCGCGTCACCTTCGAGATGCTTGAAGCGCACAAAGAGGGTTTAATCGCCACATCCGCTTGTG